>JAIOPL010000016.1 GCA_021413925.1 Verrucomicrobiota bacterium | reverse complement strand
CGCTCAAGGACCTCCTTCATCAACCTCATCCCTCCCCATGCCGTCACCTTCTCGTCACTGTACTCAATCTCATATTGCGGGCTCACCATATCGGTGATGCTCACTACACTGTTATCTTCTGGCTATCGCAAATTTTGGGTTAATCGAGCGCCGATAGTGGCTTGGGTGTTCCATGCGATTTGTGAGCCTGCATCAAAACCACCTACGTCACCCAGTGCTTCAAGATAGAGGAAGCGTGTCAGGTTGACTCTCGCGCGGAGACCGACGATGGGATCGACCCATGAGGTGTCAGTGGAGGCAGCGGTCGGAAGCAAGGCAGTTGCCGCCGCATTTGCCCTCGGATTCTGGAATTTGGTGATTTGTGACGGAGTGGCGGCAACCTGAACCCCCATGTAGTAATAGCGTGCCCCAGCGTAGAGATCTGCGAAGTATTTGCGGTCATCAATCACCCGGTACGCGGCGACCAAGGAGTCGATGCTCTGGTTCAATGTTGCTGTGGCCGATTGATAGAGGGGGCCACTAGGATTACCCGGGGCAGAAAACTTGGCATAAAATCCATCGCCGATAACGCCCCAACGCCCATGCCTCACCTCGGCTTTCAAAAATGTGGCCCAATTCAGTTTGCTCAGGACTTGAATCGGGCTCTGATTGACATTTACCGGAGGCAATCCCTTGGCTCCGATCTGGCCATAGACACCGGGAAGCCATCCATAGGGCTGGAGAATGAACGCCCATCCATCTGGATTCTTCCCTTGGATCGTCTCATAGGGATGCGCAGGATGCAGAACGGTATCATTGATATAATCCCGGAAACTGAAGGAATCGGAATTGGTGGGGCTAGCTAAGATCTGACTGGCTGATTCCGTCGACTGCCCTGCAGTGAGGGTAGAGCTGCAAGCGATCAGAAGCAGTGCCACGACATGAATGAGTAAACTGAAGGCCCTGTGAGATTGAGTGAATGTCAAGGTCATGATTGAGGGTGAAAACAGGAGGAAGTCATCCGACTTAGACGAATTGAATTCGAGGAACAAGAACGAGTAAAAGACCTTTTCTTTTGGGCATGCTTTATACACGTTTAAATTTTTCGAAATTCCATGAAAAAGCTCTCCCCAACCCTACTGGTGCTGCTCACTGCTATCATGCTTGCCTTCACTAGTTCCAAAGCGGCGCCAGCAGAAAAGAAACAACCAAATATCCTCATCATCTGGGGGGATGACATTGGATACTATAATCCCAGTTGCTATAACCGTGGTATGATGGGCTATCAGACGCCCAATATTGACCGGATCGCTAAGGAAGGAGCCCTCTGCACGGATTGGTACGGTCAGCAGAGTTGCACCGCTGGTCGCGCTGCCTTCATCACAGGTCAGTCGCCCTACCGCACCGGTCTGCTGAAGGTCGGTCTCCCCGGTGCCAAGGAAGGACTCTCGAAGAAGGATCCCACGATCGCCGAGCTGCTCAAACCCCAGGGCTATGTCACGGGTCAGTTCGGAAAGAATCACCTCGGAGACCTAGATGAACATCTTCCGAGCAACCATGGATTCGACGAGTTTCTGGGAAGCCTCTACCATCTCAATGCCCAGCAGGAGCCCGAGCATCCCGACTACCCGAAGGATCCCGCTTTCCTGAAAAAGTTCGGTCCCCGAGGTGTGATTCATTCCCGTGCCGGAGGGTCTATCGAGGACACCGGTCCGCTGACCACCAAGCGCATGGAAACCATCGACGACGAGGTCACCAAGGGCGCTCTCGGCTTCATGGACAACGCAGTGAAGGATAAGAAGCCCTTCTTCCTCTGGTGGAACTCCACCCGGATGCACATCTGGACCCACCTTAAGCCTTCGTCTCAGGGCGTCACTGGTCTGGGGGTGTTTGCCGACGGGATGGTCGAGCATGACGCGCAGGTGGGCGAATTGCTGAAAAAGCTCGAGGAACTCGGCATCGCTGACAACACCATCGTCATCTACTCCTCGGACAACGGGGCGGAGTGCTTCTCCTGGCCCGATGGCGGTACGACCCCGTTTCGGAACGAGAAAAACTCCAATTGGGAGGGTGGTTTCCGCGTCCCCTGCGTCATCCGCTGGCCCGGGGTCATCAAGCCCGGGACGGTCATCAATGACATCGGCTCGCATGAGGACATGCTACCGACCCTCCTTGCGGCAGTCGGAAACCCCAATGTCGCCGACGAACTTCTCAAGGGTAAGAAAGTCGGAGATGAGACCTACAAGGTTCATCTCGACGGGTACAATCTGATGCCTGCGCTGAAGGGGGATGCCGTGTGGCCGCGAAAGGACTTCTTCTACTTCAGCGATGATGGGCAGCTCATGAATTTTCGATACGGTCCCTGGAAGCTGGTCTTTGCCGAGCAACGCTCTCACGGGCTAGAGGTCTGGCAGGATCCACTAGTTCCCCTCCGCTTCCCGAAACTCTTCAATCTCAGAATGGACCCCTTCGAGCGTGCCGACCACGAGGCGAGCGATTATGACCGCTGGCGCGTGGATCACGCCTTCGTCCTGATTCCCGCACAGGCCATGATCGGAAAATTCCTGCAGACCTTCAGGGAATTCCCTCCCAGGCAGAAGCCCGGCAGTTTCAACCTGGATAAGGTTCTCGAATCGCTAGGCGAGGCTCCCAAGGAAAACTGACACTTGTCCGGGAGCTTGCGATTGCTGAGCCACACCCTGCCCTGGGCACTCCTGCTAGTGGCTCTCGCGCAGGTGCCCTTGTGGGGAAGGGAGACCAACTCCTTTGCCCCGACGATCAAAAACAAATCCAAGACCCCTGAGCCGGCTCCCCGAGGAATGGTATGGATTCCAGGGGGGGAATTCTCGATGGGAAGCACGGGCAAGGCATCCGGTCAATCCTGCTGCGGGGTCTCCACGGAGGTGACGGTTGCAGATGCCCAACCGGTGCACCGCGTCTCTGTCGACGGATTCTGGATGGATGCCACGGATGTCACCAACGACGACTTTGAGAAATTCGTGAAGGCCACGGGTTATGTGACCGTTGCCGAACGGGTCCCGACAAAGGAGGAGTTTCCGACCGCACCGTCCGAGAACCTTGTCGCAGGATCAGTTGTGTTCAAGCCAACCAAGGAACCCGTTCCCTTGGATGATCACTTGAGGTGGTGGAGTTATGTGAAGGGAGCCAACTGGAGGCATCCCGGCGGTCCCAGCACCAGCATCAAGGGCCACGGAAACGATCCTGTTGTCCAAATCGCGTACTCGGATGCCGAGGCCTATGCCAAGTGGGCGGGAAAGCGACTTCCGACCGAGGCCGAGTGGGAATTCGCGCAACGCGGAGGGGCGTCCGGCAAGTTGTATGTTTGGGGGGACGAGTTCAAGCCAGGTGGAAAATTCATGGCCAACATTTATCAGGGAGTCTTTCCCGTCAAAGACACGGGCGAGGATGGCTTTGCTGGCATCTCGCCAGTGAAATCGTTCCCGCCGAACGGATATGGTCTCTACGACATGGCGGGTAATGTCTGGCAGTGGTGCAGCGACTGGTACCGTCCAGACACCTATGCCATGGACGCAAAGAATGCCGTGACCAGCAATCCGAAGGGTCCCGACTCCTCCTATGATCCTGCCGAACCCGGGGTCCCCAAGCGAGTCCAGCGCGGAGGATCTTTTCTCTGCACAGATCAGTACTGCACCCGCTATATGACCGGTACCCGGGGCAAGGGGGAAACGGATACCGGCACCAACCACACGGGCTTTCGCTGCGTGATGTCACGCCGATGAATCGTTCGGCTCAGCGTGATGAAATAAGGGGTTGTTGAAACTGTCGACTCAACTCAGATTCCCTAATCACTGACACCGCTTCTATTAAGAAAGTTTCCTTATGAGAGCTAAAAAATACTTTTTGATTTTTGCATTTGTGGTCGTTTCAACGATCGCCCTTCTCTACGGAATTTCTCCCCAATGGTTTGCTCAAAAATTCTTGGATATCAATGAATTGAGCATCAGTAGCGCGCACATACTCAGGGCGCTCATGTGCCTCTACCTTGCGTTAGGTGTTTTTTGGCTCTATTCGGCTTTCAGCGATCGGTATCGAAATACAGCGGTTCTCACCACAGTGATCTTTTCTGGGGGCCTTGTGATTGGACGGATCGGCAGTTTATTGATGGATGGCTGGCCCAAGCCGCTTCTTGTTCTTTATCTTTTCCTGGAGCTTGGACTGATTCCGGTGGCTTTGTGGATCTTCAAGCTTCCAGAGGAATGAGAACTTTCGAAACGCGGCGGCGTGCGGTTCTTTTAAAATTGGATTACGTCGCTGCATACGCCTCAGGCGTGACTTTCTTAAAATCTTCATGACGCATTCCATGGAACATTCGACAAGAACCAACGAAAAAAAACGGCTAAGCAGAACCCTTCTGCTTATGGGATTCGTCGCCCTCACGGGCTGCGCCACCGAGGCCACGATCAAGGAACGGGTTCCCTCCTTCAAGCCTCTCACCGCGACTGCGGCACCGGGTAAACCATCGCCGACCAGCAAGACGGAGGAGATGATCCGCCACGCCCTGAGCCATGTCCGGGTGAATCCCCTCGCGGCCCTCGGTGAGAACATGCAGGCTACGCAGGGGGCGCTTGCCGCGCTCAAGGCAAACCCTAACGACGCGGTTGCTCTGCACGATTACAACTTTGCGGTGTCGCGCATGGTCGGAATCATCAGCCAGTCGAAACTCGACCCTTGGACCAAACCGCTGGCGGTACCGACGGCCAACGGCACCCTCCTGCTCACGCACAAGCGCGATCCCCGCCCTATGTGGAATCCGGCACTCTACAAGTTCACTCCGGCCGATCAATTCACCATCGGCGGGGACTACGTGAAGGAGCACGTGACCCGGCCCGGCATAGGTGCGCCTATCGTCGCGGTGGGCAGGGAACCCAACAAGGAGTGGCGGACGAATTATCTCACCAAGAGGATCTATTACGGCGTGACGGCGGTGGCGCGCTTTCAGGGGAACCGTTGCGTGCTTGCCTTTGAGGATCCTCTGGAGAAGGAGACCGTTTCCGTGGATGGCCGCACCATGGATCTGGCCGCCGACTTCACTGTCCCCCTGGCCGTGATGTTGGCCAGCGCAGGGCCCCAGATTCCGAAGCTGGAGCGCATGCTCTTCCCCGAGAAGTATGCGGAGACGGCACAACTCGCCCGCCTCGATGCCTACAATCCGAACAAGGCGGTGGTGCTTGTCATCCATGGGCTGATGGACTCGCCCTCCACCTGGGCCCCGATGATCATCAAGCTCCGCAGCGATCCCGAGATCCGCCGCAATTACCAGTTCTGGTTCTACAGCTATCCCTCGGGCTATCCCTATCCCCACTCGGCTGCCATTCTCAGGGAGAAGCTGGATGATGCGGAGAGCCGGTATCCCACCCACCGGCCGATGGTCGTGATCGGCCACAGCATGGGAGGATGCATCAGTCGCCTCCTGATGACCGACACGGGCGACAACCTCTGGAAGTTGCTGTTCAACAAGACGCCCGCCGAAACCAAGTTCCCCGCATCCTCAAAGAAGATCTACACGGACGCCATGATCTTCAAACATCGCCCCGAGATCGGCAGGGTGATCTTCATCTCGGCACCGCTGAAGGGAAGCGAGATCGCGACCATTTCCATCGGAAGGATCGGATCGATGCTGATCAGAACGCCCAGGAAGCTCCTGCTTGCCGGAAACGATGCCCTCAAGATCACCACGTTTCAGGCCAATGACCTCAAACTCAAGCGTGCTCCGAACAGCATCGACACGCTTTCGCCGCAGAACCGCTTTGTCCAGATGATCAACAAGATCCCGATCGTGCCGGGCATTCCGCATCACACGATCCAGGGAGACCGGGGCAAGGGAGACACTCCCAACTCATCCGACGGAGTCGTCCCCTACTGGAGCTCCCACATGGAGGGAGCGCAGTCGGAGTACATTGTCCCGAGTGACCACGGGGCCCATCAGAATCCGGAAGCCTTTGCAGAAGTGAAACGAATCCTCAAGCTGAACGCTGCCGAGGAAGGACACTGATCAGAAGGCAGATCGCTGAATAAGAAACTCCTCTGCTTAACGAGTTTCAGCGGGAACTAAATCCGGACTCCTGAGGGGTTTCTGATTGGGCGAGGGGAGAACCTCGTCGAGTTGGAAGATATCCTCCTCTTCAATCTCATCGGTTTCTAAGGGAGCAAAGCGTTCGGCCTTGAATCCCCGTTCGATTCCCACCTTGTTGGTGGGATTCCGCAGTTCGGTAAGATAGACGGCGATCTCTCCATGGTTCGCGTTGAAGTCGCAACCCGGAACCAGATCGCGGATATGATAGGTGTTCCCCTTCTTCGGCAACTGGTTGTAGAGGAGTTGAATCCCCAGAGGGAAGGCATCGTCGATACATACTACGGCTTGGCCTGGAAGGAACATCCCGTGATCGTTGCTCAAGAACTCCGGCGGGTCAATTAGAGCTCCTTATTCATTCATCATTGATCTCATGCCAATCACCATCAGAAATGACACTCTACAGCTGGTTCTTTTGGCGTGTAGCAGTGTCGTCATCGCTCTGGTTACCTGAAGGTAGCCATTACTCTTCCTCCGTGCCACCCACCAAAACTCCTTCGCCGCTATAGTACCATTTCTTCCTGTGATTGGTATCACTCGAAAAGCTCCTGTTGTAGTCTCTCGGTTGGCTTGTTGTTCTCTTCCTCAAACCGCACGCCTGTTCCCAGCAATCGGACGGGGAGATCTTTTCTCCCAAAGGCCTCAGCAACTAGGTTCTGGTAGATCTCGAGCGAGGGCTCGTTGCAGAGGCACTCCCTAGTAGTCCGGGTGAAGTCGGCGAACTTCACTTTCACGAAGGCCTTGCGGATCTTTCTCTCTGGGACCTTTTGATTCAACTCCTCGAGTAGTTCCGCGGAGAGTTCCGTAATGGCAGCTTGGCACTGCTCCAGGGAAACAAGGTTGTCGCGGAAGGTGGTTTCATTGCTCAGGGATTTGCTGATGCGATGGGGCTGAACCCCCCTGTCATCCTCTCCCCGGCAGAGGTGATAAAGCTCCTCTCCCCACTTCCCGAACTGCAGAACCATTTCCGGAAGATTTATTTTCTGGAGATCAGCACAGGTCAGAATGCCGCGCTCCGCGAATCGCTCGGCGCTCTTGGGGCCGATGCCCCAGATCTTGCGCACAGGGAGTGCTGCCATAAATTCCTGAACCTGCTCCGGCAGTATGGCGAACTGGCAGTTGGGCTTGCGCCAGTCGCTGGCGATCTTAGCCAGCATCTTGTTCGGGGCGATGCCCGCCGAGGCTGTCAGGCGGGTCTCCTCAAGGATCCGGGCGCGGATTTCCTTGGCAATGTCCCAGGCATAGCGTCCCTGCTCCGATAAGGCGGTCACATCCAGATAGGCCTCGTCCAGAGAGAGGGGCTCCACCAGCGGGGTGTAGTCGCGGAAGATCTTCCGGATCTGCTGGGAGGCGGCGCGGTAGAGCTCGAACCGGAGGGGCAGAAAGACCAGCTGAGGGCAGCGTTCTCGCGCCATGAATCCCGGCATGGCCGAGCGGATCCCGAACTTGCGAGCCTCGTAGTTGCAGGTCGTGACAACCCCTCGGTGGCTACCTCCACCGACAGCAATAGGTTGACCGGCTAACTGCGGCCGTTCACGCATCTCCACGGCCGCATAGAAGCAATCCATGTCGATGTGGATGATTTTTCGCATGATGATTGGATTGCCCCGTATTGGGTGTGAGCACTGAGGATAACACCGGTCCCTTCTTCTAGTACAAGAAGGGCGGTTTCTTTTTTTTTGTAGTAAAAACAAAGTCAAGAATAGAAATGTTACGAAAATGTAATAAAATGCTTTCCTTGCCGAGTTCTTGATTTCAAAATCCGAATCATGGAAACAAACCAGTATCCATTCCGTTCCGAAAAGTTGGCAACGCCACAACTGGTAACAGGTTACGAGCCCATACCGGAAAACTTCCCGACCAGGATGGCCTTGGTCAAGGTTATCTGTATCGGCGTCGGGATCACGGTTGCCCAGTATGCATTCCTGGTGCTGCTCATAGCCAAACCCTGGCACTAAGAGACTGTCTGATGTGCCCGGGCTGGCCTCCCGAATCGTCCTGAGGCAGGATGGTCGGGCATGATTATCCAGATTTACGAGATTCAGGAGCCGAAGGAAGCGGCGCTGATGGCTGAGTGCGGAGTGGACCACATTGGAGGGGTGATTCTTTCCCCCGATGAGTGGTTGATCCCTGCACTTAAGGACTCGGTGAGCGTGATCCGCGAGTCTGGCCGCAAGAGCAGTATCATTCCCCTCTTTGCCGATCCGGAGGCCGTCCATCGAGTGATCGACTGGTATCAGCCCGCTATCGTTCATTTCTGCGATAGCCTGAACCATGAAGCGGCTGTGGATGAGGATGCTGTCTCCGCGGCTATCCTGTTGCAGCAGGGGGTGAAGGAGCGCTTTCCCCATGTGGAGATCATGAGAACGATTCCGATCGCCCCGACCGGATTGGGATCGCATGTGCCGACACTGGAGCTTGGACGCCTGCTGGAAGGATCCAGCGACTGGTTTCTGACTGATACGCTACTAGTGGGTGGCGAGGCCCAACCGGTGACTGGTCATGTGGGTATCACCGGCAAGCTCTGCGACTGGGAGGTGGCCCGGGATCTGGTGAATCAAAGTCATATACCGGTGATTCTCGCCGGGGGCCTCTCTCCAGAGAATGTTGCCGAAGGGCTGAGGTTCACACAACCTGCCGGTGCCGACACCTGCACGGCCACTAACCTGCTCGACGACTCTGGGAAGCCGATCCGATTCCGTAAGGATCCGGAGAAGGTGAGGAGGTTTGTCGAATCCTGCCGGGCGCTCTAAAGTATCATCTGTTAAATCTGACGTTTCTGGTGAAATCACCATGGCTGTCGGAAAACGAAGGGACTCGCGCAGAGGCGCTGAGCAGAGTTTTTTAGTCTGCCTGCAACGGATGCACAGAAACACAGACTCCTAAGAACAAGCAATCAGGCAGAAAGGATTTAACCCGAACTCCGAAGATGAAAGAGATGAGTTGGCGTAAGATGGTGACCGATAGGAGTTGCGGAGATATCGAGGGCGTATCGATTGATACAGGCGAGAATCGACAAGACTTCTTTGCGGTCAGTAGATTGTGTCAAATCGCTCTGCTCAACTTCTGAGTTCGGGTTTAAGATATGAGTGCCGCCTTGAATCATTATTGAGCATAGCGTCAGTGCTCGCTCGTCCGCGTGTATTTGTCTTTACCCTCTGCGTCTCTGCGCCTATGCGCGATAATTCTCACTTTCTGCAAAGCGGCAGAATAAATAGAAGTCGTTCTAAGCTGCCGGCAGCTTTCCTTCCCTATTTCCCGCCACGACGGCGATTGGGACGCGGATTAGGACGAGCGCGCTTGGCTGGAGCCGCAGTTGATTCACCCTCGGACTTGGCTGAACTGGCTGAACTAGCCGGTTCATCAGACTGCTCGTGCCGGGATTCGGTTTCCGAGTCTCCCCGATCTTCTCGATAAGAAGGGGCAGAGGACTGTGCGGCTACTACATCATGCTCCTCGAAATCGCCTTGATGACGATCGTCCCTGTGACGATCCTCCGTACGATCTGTCTGATCGTGATCCTGGTGGGGCTGATTGGGCTGACGATTCTCCTGCTGGCGTCCTCGCTGTTGGCGGTCGTCACGTCGGCCTCCCCCACTACTGCCACCACTCCCACCGCCCTGCTGCTGATTGTGCTGACGCTGTCCCTGCTGCTGAGGCTGAGGGTTGCGCTCCTGCTGGGCCCGCTTCTGCAGTGCAGAGGTAAGCTCCTTTAGCGAAGCGACAAGATGGACGCCAAGGTCACCCTCGGGTTCGTGGGCCTTCTCGATCGACTCAGCCACTCCCTCGACGGCGCCCGTGAGGCTCTCGAGGGCCGATTGGATGGATTTGAGGCTTAGAGCAATGCTCTTGAGGAATTCTGTGTTGGGGTCTGTTTCTGAAGTGCTCATCAATTTGATTGGTGATCTGTGGAATCTTTGGAATCTGTGGATGTTTTAGAATCCGTATCCCGACCAGAGTGGGCGCAGGAAGAGGGATGGTTGGCGAGAGATTTATGGGGCCTGTGGACTCCGCGTTGCAGTTCAGGAAGGGCTTCCTTGCGGCGTGCCGTGAGGCCTTTCAGCCAGAGAATAAGAGCCTGCCAGTGAATTCCAAAAATGACCTGGAGTGTCAGGAACGGGTATTTGAGCGAAAAGAGCAGGAGATTCCGATCGGTGAGGGGGACTCTGACCCCGGTGAGAACACTGATCAGCTCTCGCTCCTCGCCGCGGTAGTCATCGATGAGGACCTGCAGGCGCTCGCCCGGGAGCTGAAAACGGAACTCAAACTCCAGATCGAGGTCTGAAAAGGGGGAGACATAGAAGTGCTTCACCACGCGACTCAAGAAGGTTCCGTCTGCCTGGAGAGGAACCAAATACGGTTTCCATTCCCCGAAGGTATTCCCAACCTCGACCACCGAGGTAAGAGGGGCACCTGCTGTGTCGAAGCAGTAGTAGATCGAGACCGGATTAAAAATATAACCAGCGATCCTGGGTAGTGTGAGGAGCTGGATCTTTCCGACGGGCGCTGAGATCCCCTGCGCGGCGAGGTAACCGATGATGTTTTCCCGCGCTGAGACTGGATGAGGCACGTGACTGATGTGATCGCTCTCCCGGAAGCTGTAGAGGCCGGGCCGGTTGACCTTCAGCAGGAAGAGTGAGTGGTCGATAGTCTCCAGCTCGTCAAGGTCGATCAGTAGGTAGAAGACTCTGTAGAGGAATTCATGCGCTTTCGGTGCCAGTCGCCGGTGAAAAACCGTGCACTCGTAGAGGCATGAGCGGAGGGGAAGTGTCATCGGGGATAGGTGACTGGGAATGGGTAATTGGTCCCAGCATTCCTGGGGATCATTCTCTGCGCCTCAGCGCCTCTGCGCGAGCATGGTAGTGACGGCCTTTGCCGCATCGAATCCCGCCATACAGGCATCCTCATGGAAGCCGTAGCGGAAGTAGCTTCCGCAGAAGAAGAGACGGCCACTATGATTGAGCTTCGGAAGTTCCCGCTGAGCTCGTATGGCCTCGAGCGTGAAGACGGGATGCTCGTAGGTCGTCCGGTAAAGAATGCTCGAGGGCGCGATCCGGTCATCGCTGTTCAAGGAGACGAAGTAATCCCTCTTCTGGGAGACGCCCTGCAAGGCATTCATCCAATAATGGGTGGCTGCTTTCTGATGAGAATCTGACCCCTGCTCGACACGGAAATTCCACGAGGCCCAGGCCCTGCGGCATTTCGGCATCACCGAGGCATCGGTGTGGAGGGAGGCTTCGTTTTGCTGGTAGTGGAAGGCCGAGAGCAGGCGCTGTTGATCCTCCGAGGGATGGGTAAGGAGCCTCAGGCTCTGATCGGCGTGAGAGGCCAGAATGATCGCATCGAAGCGCTCGTGGAGTCCTGATGCCGTAGTGACCCAGGCACTATCTTCCTTTTCTTCCACGGAAATGACGGGATCGCCGAGGCGAGGCTGGCCCAAAGTCTCCAGCATTTTGTTCACATAGGTGCGGGCGCCGCCATCCACCGTGAACCAGGGATGGTGCGTAGTGATTCCGAGGAATCCATGGTTATGAAAGAAGTGCAGCAGCGTCGAGGCTGGGAAGTCGAGGATGCGGCCTGGCTCTGTGGACCAGACGGCGGAACTCATCGGAACCAGATAGAGATCGAGGAAATCTCGGCCGAAGCCATGTCTCTTGCAGAATGTGGCCAGATCCTCAGTATCGAAATCCGCTTTCTCATCCGAGGAGTCATGCTCGGCTTCATCGCGCAGCCACTTTCTGCCGACACGGAAGAAGCGCATGATCTCGGCGATCAGCATCAGGAAGCGGAGGTTTCCGAGATTGCGCCTCTGGGCGAAGAGCTTGCTCAGCCCCATCCCGTTGTACTCCAGGCCGCTTGCAACATGCTGAACACTGAAGGACATCTCGCTCGGCTTGATAGCGATGCCAAGTTCAGAAAAGAGACGGCAGAGATAGGGATAGGTAACCTTGTTAAAGACGATGAATCCCGTATCGATCGGGATCGCGCACCCGTCCTTCTCCACCGTCACGGTGTTCGTATGGCCGCCGGGTCGTTTCTCCGACTCGAAGAGGGTCAGATCCGCGATGTCGCGCAGTCCCCATGCACAGGAGAGACCTGAGACTCCCGTACCAATGATGGCGACGCGCGGACGATCTTTATTTTCCATGAACCAGCATGTTCTCCTGCTTGTAGACGCTTTCCGGAACACGCTTGAGATTGCTGATGACACCCAGCGCTGATAGAAGGCGCAGGGCATAGTAGGTGGGGTCGATCTCCCACCAGTAGAATCCCTGCTGTGCCGAGGACTGGTAGCGGTGATGGTTGTTATGCCATCCCTCGCCAAGGGTGATGATGGCGAGCAGGAAGCTGTTGCGGCTGTCGTCGCCGGTGTCATAGCGGGGTGTGCCCCAGACATGGGCCATGGAGTTAATACAGCAGGTGCCGTGGAAGAGAAGGACGGTGCTGATGAAGCCACCCCAGACAAGCATCTGGGGGCCGGAGGTGTGGAGTTCCGGGGCCAATGACTGAAGCACAACTCCCAGACCGTAGGTAAGGAGGGCAACCAGCAGGGGGCCGATCAGATCGAAGCGGTTGAGAAAAACTAGCTCAGGAAATTTCGCCAGATCGGGGATCAGGCTGTAGTCTGTGGGGAAGTTCTTACTGCTGGTCATCCATCCGATGTGAGCCCAGAGAAAGCCTTTCTGCTTAGGGGAATGGACATCCACCTCCTCGTCCGAGTGGGCGTGATGATGCCGGTGGACCGCTGCCCACCAGAGGGCTCCGCGTTGGACGCAGAGCAGTCCGAGCAAGGCAAAGAGGAACTGAACGGGACGGGAGGCCTTGTAGGATTTATGGCAGAAGTAGCGGTGATAGATGCCGGTGACAAAGAACATCCGCACGAGATAGAGCGACACGCAGACGGCCAAGGCCACGGGGCTCCATCCGACCCAGAGGGCCCCGAGACATCCGAGATGTAGAATGATGAAGGGGAGGGCCCGGCTCCATTCCATGCGCTCGGGCATGGCGCGTGTCGCCTCGATCCCCTTGGGAAAATAATCCGAGTCGATGAAGCGGATCAGTGGGCTGAGAGCGCGCATGAGGCTATTCTGGCATCAGTCCAGCGAGATGCCAAATTCACCGATTAGGCGGTGAAGATCGTCGGAGCCGAAGTACTCGATCTCAATACGCCCTCTCTTGTCGGCGTGGTGGAGGCTGACCCGGGTCGAGAAGCGGTGCTGGAGCTTGTTCTCCAGATGTTTCAGTGCGGGGGGAAGTTCGGCCAATGAGCGCCCTGTCTTTCCTCTACCTTTTTTCACTTTGGTGCCGGCCAGATGTGACGCCACGAGTTGCTCGGCATCGCGCACAGAGGCATTTGTCCTGATCAGCTTTTCGGCCAGCAGGCGCTGCTCCTCGGGGTTCTTGAGGCCCAGCAGGACTTTGGCATGACCCACGGTCAGGCGCCCTTGGGTCAGGTGGGCCTGGACTTCGGGGTCGAGTTCCATAAGGCGCATGGCATTGGCGACGGCGGCCCGGCTTTTGCCGACGCGCTTGGCGATATCTTCCTGAGTCAGGCGGAATTCCTTGGAAAGGCGGCTGTAAGCGGCGGCTTCCTCGATGGGATTCAGGTCCGCCCGCTGAAGGTTCTCGATCAGCGCCAGCTCCAGGACTTCCTGATCGGAGGCTTTGCGAACAATAACCGGGGCCTCGGTTAGGCCGACTTCGAGGGAGGCGCGCATACGGCGCTCACCGGCGATGAGTTCATACTTCCCACCCGCCAGTCGGACGATCAGGGGCTGGATAATGCCACGTTCGCGAATGGAATCGACTAGGTCACGGAGTTGGTCATCCCGGAACTCGGTACGGGGTTGGAGAGGGCTCGCAACGATCTGGTCGAGGCGGATCTGCTGGATGCGTTCGCCATGCTCCTCGGAAGGGGTGGTGGCCGCAACCCGTGTGTTAATGAGTGCTCCAAGGCCTTTGCCCAAACCTTTGCCGAGACCCTTTCCCAGTCCTTTGCCGACTGGTTCTTTGGGGGCGCTTCCTGAGTCTGACGTTGCCATAAAGTGGAGCGTAGAGCAGGTAGTAAGGGATCGGGAAGAAAAAGGTGTGGCGGGTTGGCTCACAGAACGTTCAGCATCCCAGAATGTTTTCCAGATTGGATCTCCTGATTCCCATGCATCCCGCGGAATCGTTCGACGGGCCGATGCAGATGGCGCTAGACGAAGTGCTTCTCCGGCAGGTGTCGGTGCCAACGCTCAGAATTTATAAGTGGAAGTCTCCTTGGGTGACTTTTGGCTACTTTCAGGAGATAAAAGAAGTTCAGCTTAGCTTTCCCAGCCAACCTGTCGTGAGGCGCTGGACGGGGGGAGGGATGGTCTCTCACGGTGAGGAAGAGGAGCTGACATTTTCTCTCATGATTCCGGCCGGGGAAAAAATAGCGGCGGAAGCTCCGACTTTCTTCTACAAGCAACTCCATGGCAAACTGGCCGTTTGGATCCGATCTCAACTCTCGCTCTCTGTGAATCTAGCCGGAAGTGAGGACGTGAAGCTAGGGTCTGCCTGCTTTAAGGCGCCGGCCAATGACGATCTCCTCATTCAGGGAAGGAAGGTGCTTGGAGGTGCACTCCGACGCAGTGGGGGAGGGCTGCTCTACCAAGGCAGCCTGAAGATATCAGATATTCCGGAATGGGATCCTTCTCGGATCTCTCCGATGGCATGGGCGGCAGCGTTCGGTGATTGCCTTGAGGCAAAACAACTGGATGCTCCGATCCTGAGCGAAGCCGAGGAGTTGGTCAGGACGCGCTATGGAACCATGGGATGGAATCATCGCAAATAAATCAAAGGTACTCGAAGTGAGAGGGAATCCTGAGGCACCTTAGATACGTCATGTTGTTATTGTCACCCGAAAGGGATTGTCTTTCTTGCCGTAATCAAGCTGAATTCACAGCTTAACTCACTTAAGCCCATGACACGAAATTTCCTGTTCGCTTCTCTACTAGCCGCATCTGTTATTGGGGCAAACGCCGCTACCTCGCTCAACGCCTCCGGGGCCACCTTCCCGGCCCCCATGTATCTTCGCTGGGCTTCTGATTTTCACAAGGCCACCCCTGATATCACCGTGAACTACCAAGGGGTCGGAAGCGGTGCGGGCATCAAACAGTTCACGGATGGAATCACGGATTTCGGCGCCAGCGACGTTGCGATGTCCGACGCCGAAATCGCCAAGGTCAACGGCAATGTCCTGATGCTGCCTGCAACGGCAGGAACGATCGTGCTCGCTTACAACATTCCCGGAGTTCAGGGCGGCTTGAAGCTCTCCCGCATCGCTTATGTTGGCATCCTGTTGGGCAGCATCAAGAGCTGGAATGATCCCGCCATCGTCAAGGAGAACGCCGGAATCACGCTTCCTAATCTTCCGATCACGGTTGTCGCCCGTTCGGATGGCAGCGGAACCACCGCCGTCTTCACCACTCACCTGGACGCGATCAGCCCCGAGTTCACCAGTATGGTCGGAAGCGGCAAGTCGGTGACTTGGCCGGTCGGTGTTGCCGGCAAGGGCAACGACGGTGTGACCGCTCTGATCAAGCAGACCCCCGGAGCCATTGGTTACGTGGAGTTCGGTTATGCCGAGAACAATAAACTGACCATGGCCTCTCTCCAGAACAAGGCAGGTAACTTCATCGCCCCAACCTTTGAGAGTGGTGCAGCGACACTGGCTTCGGTGAAGCTTCCCGAGAATCTTCGTGCTTTCATTACCGATCCAGAAGGAGCCAACGACTACCCGATCGCTACCTTAACCTGGCTCCTTGTGAAGAAGACCTATACCGATGCCAGCAAGGCGGCAGCGGTCAAGGCCTTCGTAACCTACGGACTCACCACTGGTCAGGCTATCGCTCCTCAACTCGGATACATTACGCTTCCTGCAAACGTAGTGACCCAGGTTCAGATCGCGCTGGCGACAGTCAAGTAAGGCTCTACTACCAGCGGCCATCATCACTGTGGGCGGTAATATTTCAACGACTGGATCATCCCGTCCCATCACCCGGGAGTACCGTCCTCGTCCAGACTTCCTCCGGATGGCCTGCTTTCTGGCCTCGATCCTGATCATCATACTCCTCGCTTTCATTATCGGCGAGATTCTGGTCAATGCTTGGCCAGCCATGAGCAAGTTCGGCCTGGGATTCATCTCCGGTATCCAGTGGAGTCCGAACAGGGGGCTCTTTGGCGTTCTCCCGGTGCTCATCGGTACTGCAGCAAGCAGTTTCCTGGCCCTGCTTCTGTCTCTTCCCTTGGGCTTGGCAATAGCCATATTCCTTAGCGAGGATTTTTTCCCGGTTCCTGTGCGCCAAGTCATTCGTTTCGTGGTGGAGACGCTGGCGGCCATTCCTAGTGTTGTCTACGGATTGTGGGGAATCTTCGTGGTGATTCCCCTGGTCCAGCAGTACGGGGCAGTGCTTGCCGCCAAGTTCGGATTCATTCCATTCCTGTCCGGTCCCGCTTACGGGAATAGCCTGCTGACCGCCAGTCTTGTTCTGGCCCTGATGGTCCTTCCGACCATCACCGCGATCTCACGTTCCTCCTTGGTGGCTGTTCCTTATACACTGCGTGAAGGATCCTATGCCCTTGGCGCCACGCGTTGGGAGACCATCCTGAGAGTCATCATCCCGACGGCCGCTCCCGGCATCGTCGCCTCGGCCATCCTGGGTTTTGGGAGAGCCATGGGCGAGACCATGGCCGTTGCCATGCTCATCGGAAACAGCCAGCGCCTCTCTTGGTCGCTGCTCTCACCCTCCAATACCCTCTCCGCCCTTCTTGCCAACCAGTTTGCAGAGGCAGACGGCATTCAGGTCAGTGCTCTTATGTATGCCGCCGCCGTGCTGGTCGTGCTTACCCTAGGCGTGAATATTGCGGGTGAGGCGGTTCTCCGGCGCACAAAGAAAGCCACGGCGGGTCTTGGTTAAAATTAACCCGAGTCATGACAGGCACTGCTTCCAACTTACCCAAAAACTTCTTTTCCGATTCTGGAAAGAAGACCTCCGTGCTCCGATTGTTCCGCAATCACTTCCTGACAGGTCTTTGCATCGCACTCTCCCTGCTGACGCTGGTGCCGCTTTTTTCGATTGTTTTTCTGGTGATCCAGAACGGCCTTCCCCTGCTTTCGGAAAATCTCTTCACGCAACTACCTCCAGCTCCCGGCTTGGATGGGGGAGGTTTTGGCAATGCCATTATGGGGACTCTCGTTATGGTTGGAATCTCCTTAGGTTTCTCGGTTCCGCTGGGGATTCTAGCCGCCATATTCGTTAATGAGTACGCATCCGGTTCATGGTTGGCTTCCACAGTGCGCTTTGTTGCCAAGCTGCTTACTGGTATCCCCTCCATCATCTGTGGTGTTTTTGCATTTGCCGCAGTGGTGATGACAACTCATAAATTCTCGGCACTCGCCGGTGGTATCGCTCTAGCCATCCTGATCCTGCCAACGATCCTGCTGACTTCCGAGCAGGCACTCCTGGGGGTTCCCTACGCCTTCCGCGAGGCCTCATTCGGCGTCGGTGCCACTCCCTTCCAGACGATCTGGCGTATTGTCCTTCCAGAGGCGATGCCCGCTATCATGACCGGAGTCATGCTAGCCGTGGCGCGCGCCGCGGGCGAGACTGCTCCAGTGCTCTTTACTGCTCTTTTCAGCCAGAACTGGATCAAGGGTATCATGGAGCCGACGGCCTCCCTCTCAGTGTTGATCTATAATTTCGCCTCCCTTCCCTACGCCTATCATATCAAGCTTGCATGGTCCGCCTCGCTGATCCTTGTGGCTATCGTGACTCTCAGCAACATCCTAGCCCAGGTCATCTTTGCTCCGAAACATCAGTAGTCCGAAATCTTTTCAACTCGCACAACCGGAACCATGTCCACCGAAGATCAAGCCACCGCGCCAACCGAGGCCTCCGAACAGCCCCCGGAACTCACCAATGATTTTACTCCAGGTGAAAGTAACTTCATCAAGGTCGATAACTTCAAGTTCTTCTACGGGAAGAAAGAGGCTCTCCACGGGATCAACTTGGAGATTCCGTCTCGCAAGGTGACCTCCTTCATTGGACCTTCGGGCTGCGGAAAATCGACCTTGCTTCGCAATTTCAACCGCATGAACGAACTTATCCCCGGTGTTCATCACGAGGGGGATATCACGATCCATGGCACGAGCATCTACGATCCCTCGGTCGAGATTATCGCCCTACGCCGCCGCATCGGGATGGTCTTCCAGAAATCGAACCCGTTTCCCATGTCGATCTACGAGAACATCGTCTATCCCCTGCGTATCGCTGGCCAGAACACTAGATCTGTCCTCGATGAGACGGTGGAGCGTTGCCTCCGTTCAGCGGCCCTCTGGGAAGAGGCTAAGGACCGCCTCAACGACAGTGCCTTGGGACTCTCCGGCGGACAGATGCAGCGCCTCTGTATCGCCCGTGCTGTGGCCAGCCGTCCAGAGATCCTCCTCATGGATGAGCCATGCTCGGCTCTGGATCCAATTGCTACCGCTAAGGTCGAGGAACTCATCATCGAGCTCAAGAAGGATTTTACCATTGTGATCGTCACCCACAACATGCAGCAGGCCAGCCGCGTCTCGGAGCTTACGGCCTTCTTCTACCTAGGCAATTTGATTGAGTTCGACAACACCCGCAAGATCTTCACCAATCCCTCGATGAAGCAGACCGAGGAATACATCACCGGCCGGTTCGGTTGATCTCAGCCCCCCTTTTATGTACAAAGAACCCGCCAAACCCCACACGCTTTCGAATTTCACGACATCCCTGGACCAGCTCCGCAGCAGTGTCCTCAGGATGTCTAGCCTCGCCCACCTAAACCTCAAGAATTCCATCAAGGGATTGATGGAGCGTGACGACGACTGGTGCAACAATTGCATCGCCGATGACGAGGAGATCGATCTTCTGGAGATGCAGATCGACCACGAGGGAATCGAGGTGATGAGCCGCTTCCATCCCTTTGCCTCGGATCTGCGCGAGGTGATCTCCTCGATCAAGATAGGGGCTAATATCGAACGCGTTGCCGATCAGGCGGTGAATATCGCCCGCCGCGCCCGCAAGCTGAACGAACAACCCGAGTTGGCGGAACTTCACCTGCTGGATAATCCGATTCGCCTCTCCCTGGAGATGTTTGCTGATGCCGTCCGCGCCTTCGCCGAGCGGAATGCAGAGCTCGCGGTGGAACTCAAGTCACGTGACAAGGAACTCGATCTCCTCAATAAAGACCTCACCGATACACTGATTAACAGGATGCAGGATGACTCGCCCAATCTCCCGAGTTATCTCAATCTGATCTTCATCAGCCGTTGTCTGGAGCGTATCGGCGACCATGCCTGCAATATCGCCGAGGATGTTGTCTTCGCGGTGAGTGCTGAGGATATAAGGCATCTCGGGAAGCAGTAGTCCTCCTGAGTACCTCCTGAGATACCCGCTCGCTAGTAATCTCCCGTGAGGGACGGGAGATTTTCTCCTTGAACGGGGGGGTGTGCCCCTTAGCCTTCGATGCTACCGGTCATGCGCTGTTTTCTTCTGTTTTTCGTGTTTTTTCTTTCCGCAAGCGGCTTGCTGCGGGCCCAGTTCGGTAATTTCGGGGACAAGCCGGTAGAGATTACCGCGGACGGCGATACGCGCTTCGAAAACGGCACCGCCATCGCGGACAAAAATGTCCAGATCCATTATAACGGCATCGCCATTTATGCTGATCACGCCGAATACAACCCCGATACACGCGATGTCCTGTTGGTGGGAAATGTTCGCATCTACACTGGAAGCGACCTCTTCAACGGGCAACGGGTCTTTTACAATTTGGAAACCAAGCAGACCCGGGCGTTGGAATTCGACGGAAGCCATTATCCCATGAAGTTCAGTTCCCTCTCGGCCCGTGGATTCGGCACCCGCCAGTTCACGCTTAGTGACTCCTCCATCACCACATCGGACTCCTCGATGCCCGACTGGCACGTGCAGGCGAAGACGATCCGTTTGTATCCGAACGATCGTGTGGTGATGCTGAATTCCACCGTTTATGTGGGCAAGATCCCCGTATTCTGGCTTCCCTACACCTATTCCAGCCTCTCGCACCAGGGATTCCAGTTCTCTCCCGGATATGATTCGAACTGGGGTGCTTTTCTCCTTACCTCCTACTCCGTTCCGCTCGGCACCGGCGATAATTTCCTCGCAACATTTCGTTCGGATTACAGGACCGAGCATGGTTATGCGGTTGGCTTTAATGCGAATCTCAAATTCGGCAAGAACAATCGTAACGTCGGCCAGTTCATTTCGTACTACGCCAATGACACCAATCCAGGGGAATTCAACAATGCGATTCCTGCGCCAACCCCCGGAGCATCCCGCTACCGCGTCGGTTTCCAGCAGCATCTTTACTTCTCGGATGATGTCTATGCGACCTTTGATATCACGAAGCTAAGCGATGCCAATTTCATGGAGAATTACTACCCTGTGGAAAACCGATACAATCCGCAGCCTGACAATAACATCACACTGACTAAGTTGGATGATATCTACGCGATGTCTTTGGTAACCCGCTGGCAGATGAACGGCTTTCAGGAGACCACGCAGCGCAAGCCCGAGGCGGCCATTGACTTCAAGCAAGAGCCGCTCTTCGGCCTGCCGGTTTTCTACGATGGGACAACGGCGCTCGGTCAGCTGAACCGTAATTTCTCTGATAATGCTCCGCAAGGTTTCACCAGTGTTCCTAGCAATATCAACTACGGCAGCGCCCGATTCGACACCTTCCATCAGCTCAGTGCGCCGCAGACCCTTTTTGGCTGGCTCGCCACCATCCCTACCGTCGGCATCCGGGGTACTTATTACTCGCAGGGTAGTTACTATACAAACGCCTTGGGGCAGAACGTCCCTTATCCTTACACCCCCACTACAAATAACTCACTAGTTACAACTGGAAGCCAGGTCAGGGCGATCGTCAATGCCAGCCTGGAAAACTCCTTCAAGATTTCCCAGAGCTTCGAGGGTGTTCAGTCAGGTTGGCTAGCATTGGATGGACTTCGGCATATCTTCCAGCCCTACAGCATGCTTTCCGGAGTCTATGCGGGGGGGCCGAATGTGAATCAGATCCCGCAGTTCGACCGCTTGCTACCCGAAAATCCCAATTCACAGACCAAGTCAGGATACCAGCCTAGCTCCACGCAGCTGCAGCCCCTTGATTTTCCTGAGTTCGCGGCCATTGATACGATCGACAGCTGGGCGATTTGGCGTCTAGGTTTTCGGAACCGCCTCCAGACCCGTCGTGATGGAGAGACTGTCGACTGGTTCTATCTGGACAGCTTTGCGGATGTGAACGGGCTCAATCCCTACATGAACGGTCCTCTTTCCAATCTCAATAACAGATTCACCTTTGCCCCCGTGAGTTGGTTCAACTTCAAGGTGGGGTCTCAGGTGCCGCTTGACTCAGACGGTTTCACCGAACTCAACACGGATCTCATGTTCATGCCGGCGCGGAATTTTAGCTTTGGTTTCGGCACCCGCTACATCAATAACTACCAGGGTTTGAACTCCTCGGGAGATCTCACTCAGAACTTCAATCAGAACGGGAACCAGTATCCTTTCAGTGTGTTCTGGCGCGTGAACGACCACTGGTCAATGAGCGCCCAGGAACTTTATAACGTGCAGCCGGGCCAACCTAGTGCGCTCATCTACGAGCGGTACATGATCCATCGCGATCTCTCGAGCTGGATCGTTTCACTGGGCGTCGAGGTTCGCAATAACCAAGCCCAGGGCACTTCCAGTCAGCAGACCCAGTACGGAGCTCTTCTCAGTCTGACTCTTAAGGATCTTCCCCAGGTCACGCTTCCCTTTGCTTTCAGTCCAGCCTCTCAGGCGGGATCGAGTCCTATCTCGGCATCGCGCTGATGGGATATCCATTCAGCTTTTCAAAAGGGTAGTTTGGAGTGCTAATGAGAACTTTGCTCCAGGACCTTGAAGGCGTCGCCGGCGTCTCCCGGTATGAGGAAACGGTTGGATGATTCGGCGGTCTTTTTTGGAGAGATCCATCGATGCAGGAATTCCCGCTGTGTGGAGAAAGACTTTTCCTTCCATCCGAGGGAGTGGCCCCACCCGATGAGATCGCTGAAATTAACATCTGCGGTGAGATCCTGTTTCCCAAAACGGGCGTAAACTTCTCGGCCAATATAAAGTTGATGTTTCCAGTATGCTCGCAGGGAGCCTGCCTGGCGTCTTCGGCCTCCTGCATAGAGGGCCGTTGACATGTCTCCATAGTCGATCGTGAGTAGGAACCCTTCTTTCCAGTATGGACTCCAGGTCTCGAGATGAGCGCGGTAGGAGTCATGACGTTCTACTCTCTGTCCATCCATCAACCCGGCTAAATCCGCGAACCATTCATCGTTAGCGACTGGGAGGCTTGTCGTCTCGGAAAGAGAGCCGTCCGGATGAATGATGATGCCAAGTTCCAGCCACTCATCTCCCGACTTTTGAAATACCCTGCATGGAAAGGCATCGACCAGTTCGTTACTGAAGATCAGGGCTCGGCCATGACTTCTCTCAAGTCCCTCCTTTAGCGAATCGACCCAGCGGACACCTCGCCAGCGAAGGTTCTGTTTCTGTTTGGAGCGAAGGATGGGGGAGGTCTCGCAAATCATGTAATCGATACGCCAACGGGTCTTCCAATCCAGATGACGCAGAACCGAGCGTGCCATCAGGCCGCTTCCCGCGCCGACCTCAATCACGGGAACTCCATTGTTTCTCCATCCGAGTTCTTTGGCCCTCTGGGGGATCCAATGCGCGATGGCCTCTCCAAGTTGCGGATCGAGCGAGGCGGCAGTGGAGAAATCACCCCCGCGCCCCACGTCGTGAATCTGTGACGAGTAGTAGCCGAAAGTCGGATGGTGGAGAGCCTCCCGCATGAAGCGCTCTATGGGGATCATCCCGCCGCATTCATCCTGCAAACCTTGTAGGAAGCGAAGAAGATCGGTGGAACCCACGGCTGATCAGCTTTTGGAGGTATTAGCTCAAGAGGGCCCTGCAGGCTGTTGTCCTGTCAACGGGGTCTGCGGCAGTCAAGAGGTCGGAGACGATGACCACACGCCTAGCCCCGGCCCGGAGTACCGCAGGGAGATTGGAGAGATTGATTCCCCCGATGCAGAAGACGGGGAAGGGAAGCAAGCGGTGTACTTCCTGGATCTGTTGTGTTCCGATAGGAGTGTAGTCAGGTTTGGTCGCCGTCGCAAAAAGTGGGCCGAAGCCTATGTAGTCAGGAGATTCCCCTCTAGCCGACAGGGCCTGATCTAGCGAATGAGTGGACTTGCCGATAATGGCTTCGGGACCTCCCAGTCTCCGTGCTTCGGCAACGCTTAGGTCATCCTGCCCCACATGGGCGCCATCCGCCCCGGTTTCTCGGACAAGGTCAGGATAATCGTTCAGGATAAAGGCAATGCCAGCCTTCCGACAGATTGGAGAGAGTTCCAGAGCCATGCTGCGGATTTCTTCCCGACTTTCCTTCTTTGCTCTAAGTTGGAGGATGTCGACACCTCCCGCGATCAGCGAATGGGCCATCGCAACCATGCGATCCGACGACACGTACCCCGTGTCCAGGATCGCGTAGAGACGACACTCGGAAAGCTGTTTCATAAAGGGATCATATTATCCAACCCCGAGATCCCATTCCCCAGTACCAAGAGTCTATTCCTTCACTGCGGGGACCCCATCCTTGAGGAATTTCTCAAGGAATCCCGTGTTGTATTTTCCCTTGCGGAAGTCTGCGTTCTGCATAATTGCGCGGTGCAGGGGTATGGTCGTCTTGATGCCGACGACCTGGTACTCGCCGAGGGCACGTGACATGCGGGCGATCGCCGCCTCGCGCGTAGAAGCCGTTGCGATCATCTTAGAGATCATCGAGTCGTAGTTGGGAGGGATCGGATAGCCCGCGTAGGCATGCGAGTCAATGCGGAGGCCTCGGCCACCCGGGGCGTAGTAGGCCTCGATCTTTCCGGCACAAGGCATGAAATTCTTTTCTGGATCCTCGGCATTAATACGGCACTCGATCGAGTGGAGACGGGGCTTGGCATTGACCAAATGCTCGGAGAGGTGTTCTCCAGCAGCTACCTGAAGCTGCTGCTTCACGAGGTCCACTCCGTAGACTTCCTCTGTCACGGGATGTTCCACCTGGATGCGGGTGTTCATCTCCATGAAGTAAAAGTTGAGGTCGTCGTCGACTAGGTACTCGATGGTTCCGGCATTGTAGTAGCCGACCGTCTCGCAGAGACGGACCGAAGCCTCGCCCATCCGCTTGCGAAGATCCTCGGTCATAAGCGGCGAGGGGCACTCCTCGAGGATCTTCTGGTTACGCCGCTGCAGGGAGCAGTCGCGTTCACCGAGATGGACGATCTTTCCGTGCTTGTCACCGAAGACCTGGAACTCGATGTGGTGAGGATTAATGATCAGCTTCTCGATGTAGACATCGGGATTGCCAAAAGACTTGTCGGCCTCCATGCGTGCACTGTGGAATCCCGCGATAAGGCTCTCCTCATCATGGGCCATACGCATGCCGCGACCGCCACCGCCAGCGACCGCCTTGATCATCACGGGATAGCCGATCTGTTTGGTGACCTTGATCGCCTCCTTCTCGTCCGGCACGATGCCGTCGCTACCCGGGGAAATGGGGACACCTGCCTTCTTGGCGCACTCACGCGCACTGTTCTTATCACCCATGAGTCGGATGGACTCGGGGGTGGGGCCGACGAAGTTGATGTTCGCCGAGGCGCATATCTCCGCGAAATGGGCGTTCTCGGCAAGGAATCCGTAGCCCGGATGGATGGCGTCGACATCAGCGATCTCAGCCGCGCTAATGATCCGGTCGATCCTCAGGTAGCTTTCGCTGCCAGGGGCGGGACCGATGCAGATGGCCTCGTCGGCCAATTGCACGTGAAGGGAGTGGATGTCGGGCTCGGAATAGACCGCCACGGTGCTGATACCCAGCTCCTTGCAGGCGCGGATGATACGCAGGGCGATTTCCCCACGGTTGGCAATCAGGACTTTCTTGAACATAGGTTCGGTGATCCGGTGATCCGGTTGCCTTAGCTGACGCGGAAGAGGACCTGGCCGAACTGGACCGGCTTGCCGTTCTCAGCGACGATCTCGACAATCTTGCCTGCGATTTCAGCCTTGATCTCATTCATGACCTTCATCGCCTCGATAATGCAGACGACGGATTCGGCATTGATAGTCTTGCCGACCTCGACAAATGCCGGTGACTCGGTAGATGGACAGGCGTAAAAGGTGCCGACCATAGGCGAGGTGATCTCCTTAAAGTTGCTCTTGGCGGGTTCTGCAGCGGCCGATTTATCAGAGGAAGAGGCGGCTGCGCCTGCGACAGCTGCCACAGGGGCTATCGGCTGGGAATACCCCTGGTGTCCCTGAAATAGAGTCGCCCCACTTGATGCGCCGGCTGGGGTCTTCAGGGTGATCTTGAAGTCACCCTTTTCGAATTCCAGGACGGCCAGATCGTTTTTCTTTAGTAGGTCGATCAGTGTCCGGACTTCCTGGAAGTCGCCACTCCCATTCCCTTTGGGGGAGGCAGGCTTGGCTACCTTGGTCGAGGCGGTGGACTTGTTAACGGGTGCCTTGGTCGTTGGTTTGACGGAAGGCTTCTTGGAGGTCTTGGTGTTACGTGCCATACGATGATGAATTGAAAGGTGAAGTGTGGGTTGATCACTCCTCTCAGGTCAAGCAAGTGATCCAGCTTTACAGCGGAAGTTCTTCCGGTTTTATTTAACGACTATGTGGCTTCTCATGCCTTTTCTTGTAACCGTTCTCGTGATCGTCTGTTTCCTGATGATCCTCACGATCCTCATGCAGCGTCCTAAGAGCGAAGGCCTCGGCGCCGCCTTCGGAGGAGGACTCACGGATAATCTCTTCGGCGCCCAGACGACCACGGTCCTGACCAAGTTCACGGTTTGGCTCGGCGGACTCTTCTTCTTCCTGACGTTGCTGATTTCCGTCCTACATGTGAAATCCTCCGCCGGTCCCACGGCTATTCAGAAGCAGTTGATGAAGGCCCCTGCTCCGGTCTCCTCGCCTGCTAAGTAATTTTCTGTGAGAACGGTCGCCTTGATCGGCCCCGTCACTGCATGGCGGAGCAAGGCTACCTCTCCCGTCGTCTTTGTTCCCACGATGGGGGCCCTTCACGAGGGGCATGCCTCACTGATTCGTCGTGCCAGACGACTTGCCGACCGCAGTGGTAAGAAGGGGCGTGTCGTCGTCTCCATTTTTGTAAATCCCAAGCAGTTCGGTCCCAAGGAGGACTTTTCCAAGTATCCCCGGCCCATTGCTGAGGATCGCGCTTTCTGCAAGAGGGAGGGGGCAGACCTCCTCTTTCATCCCTCTCCCGGGGAGATGTATGTGGAGGATAACTCCGTCGCGGTCACCGAGTCCTCACTCTCTTCAGGTCTCTGCGGGGGCTCGCGACCGGGTCATTTCGACGGGGTCTGCACCGTCGTGGCGATGCTCTTCAATATTATCCGTCCCGACATCACCATCTTCGGAGAGAAGGATTGGCAACAGCTTGCCGTGATCCGTCGGATGGTCCGGGATCTGAAGATCCCCGTAAAACTCGTCGAGCACCCCACCGTGCGCGAGGAGGATGGTCTGGCCCTCAGTTCGCGGAACCGCCTGCTATTGCCCGAATCTCGCCTCGTAGCACCCCGCATCTATCAGGCGCTTCTTGCCTCGGTCATGGAGGCTGAGGCGGGAGAAGCCTCCGTGACTCGACTCCGGCAGGGATTGAAGAAAGATTTGGCTGCCATTCCCGGCGCCGAGATCGATTATGTGGAGATCGTGGATGAGTCAACTCTGGCACCGCTGAAAAAGCTTACCCCTCAGGTGAAAGCTCGCGCACTAGTAGCCGTCCGGTTTGGCTCTCTAGGAACTGGCTCCGTGAGACTGATCGATAACATCTCACTCCTTTTCCGTTCATGAAATCCTTCGATTACATCGTGATAGGCAGTGGCATTGCCGGCCTTACCTTTGCCATCAAGGCCTCGGAGAAGGGATCCGTCGCCATCGTCACCAAGAAGTCGCGCGCCGATTCCAATACCGCCTGGGCTCAGGGAGGCATCGCCTGCGTTACCAGCAACGAGGACTCCGTCGCCCTTCATGTGCGCGACACCATCATCGCCGGAGATGGTCTCTGCAACGAGGAAGTGGTGCGCAGCATCGTGAGCGAAGGGCCTGAGCGCATCGCCGAGTTGGTGTCTCTCGGCATGCACTTTGACGAGCGCACCAACCAGGAGGGCATCAAGGAACCCGACCTTGGGCGAGAGGGAGGCCATTCCAAGCGCCGGATCCTCCATGCGAAGGACGCGACCGGATTCGAAATCGAGAGGACCCTGCTTGCCGCCGTTGCGGCCCATCCGAATATCACCGTGCTCGAGAACCACATGGCCGTAGATCTCATCACCACGGGCAAGCTCGGCTACGCCATGCAGGATAGCTGCGTCGGCCTCTATGTGCTGAACGAGGCCACGGGCGAGGTGGAGACGCTGCGCTCCGATGTCACCATCCTGGCGACCGGAGGCTGCGGCCGCGTCTACCTCTATACGACCAATCCCGATATCGCCACCGGTGACGGCGTCGCTATGGCTTGGCGTGCGGGCGCGGCGATTACGAACATGGAGTTCATGCAGTTTCACCCGACCTGCCTCTATCATCCCAAGGCTAAGTCTTTCCTGATAACCGAGGCAGTCCGGGGGGAGGGGGGAGTTCTCACGGACAATAAGGGACACCGCTTCATGGAGAAATATGACGAGCGGCTCGAGTTGGCTCCCCGCGACATCGTAGCCCGCGCTATCGACGCCGAGATGAAGCGTACAGGCAAGCCTTGCGTCTACCTCGACATCTCCCACAAGCCCGCGGACTTCATCCGAGAGCGGTTTCCCACCATTTACGAGACATGTCTTGGCCTCGGGATCGACATTACGAAGCAGCCGATTCCGGTAGTACCCGCCGCTCATTATCAGTGCGGAGGGGTGAAAACCGACATGAACGGCGAGACTACGCTGCGGGGACTCTATGCCGTGGGTGAAGTTGCCAGTACCGGACTGCACGGTGCGAACCGTCTAGCCAGCAATTCATTGCTAGAGGCGCTTGTCATGGCCCATCGCGCCGAGGCGAAGGCCAGCCGGAACCACCACCATCAGGGAACCGAGATCAGTCTCCCGGAGTGGCGTCCTGGGAAGGTTCAGGACGTCGACGAACTCGTAGTGATTTATCACAACTGGGACGAGATCCGCCGTCTCATGTGGGATTACGTCGGCATTGTCCGCACCGACAAGCGGCTCCAGCGCGCGGCCACCCGCCTCCGCAATCTCCAGACCGAGATCCAAGAATTCTACTGGAACTTCAAGATCACCACCGACCTGCTCGAGCTCCGCAATCTCGCCACCGCAGCATCCCTCATTGTCGACTGCGCCATTAGCAGAAAGGAGAGCCGAGGACTGCACTACACGCTCGATTATCCCATGCATGATGATGTGAAGTTTTTAAACGACACGCTGATCCGTCGGATCTGATCCGACCCTTCCGACTCTTTCTCGGAGGGAAGTCGGAATTGTTGCCGTGGGGCACTTGCAAACCTCACGAAATCGGGCTTAGTTGTGCCCTATGACTTCAGAAGAAGCCCACCTCATTAACGGACTCCACAATCGCCTCGATCAAGCCGCCCCTCAGCCCCTCGATTCCGAGGCCGAGAGCCTCATCTCAAGCAGGGTCATTGCCAATCCCCATGCTCCCTATCTTCTCACCCAGAGCGTTCTCGTGCTCCAGCAGGCCCTGATAGGAGCTCAGACCCGGATTGCTGATCTGGAAAAACAGCTTGCAGAGGCAAAATCGCAGGCCCAGCAGAGTGGTGGAAGCTTCCTTTCCGGAGTGGCCAATCTCTTCGGAACATCACAGCCCGCACCTGCTCCCGCACGACAGGTTGCTCCTCCTTCGGTTCCCCAGCAAGCCGTGGTCGCTGCTCCAGGAATCTTCCCATCCCAGGGGGGAAGTTTTCTCCAGAGTGCGCTTGTCACGGCCGCTGGCGTTGCCGGAGGAGCGTTGCTTTTCCGGGGTATCGAGAACCTGATGGGCCACAATGCCGGATCTTTCGGTGGTATGGGCGGCATGGGCTCCTCTGGAGGATTCCTTGGTCAGAACCAGCCCACCGAGATCACCAATAACTATTACGATAGCCCCTCCGATGCCTCTCAGGGTGATTCCAATTTTGATAACTCCGGCGACACACGGCTTGCTGACAATCACGTCACCTCAACCGACTTTGATCAGGATCAGGACATGGACTTCTCCGGAGGAGACGACTCCTCTTTCGGTTGAAGCTGAAAACAATTCAGCCAGAACTCAAAAAACACTACCCCGGCGGCCACTGCATGTGGCGGCCGCCAAGGACATGCAGATGCAGATGGGGAACGGTTTCCCCTCCATCAGATCCATTGTTGATCACGATGCGGTAGCCGTTTTCGGCTAAACCTTCCTGCCTGGCCGTTGATGCGGCAGCGGCAAGGAGAGTGCCCAGGAGAGCGATGTCGGAGGGGGCCGCCTCATTGATCCGGGGAATACAGCGCTTCGGAACCACCAGGAAGTGGACGGGTGCCTGCGGTGCGATGTCGCAGAAGGCGATCCAGTCTTCTCCCTCGGCTAGGATCGTGGCCGGGATTTCGCGCGAGGCGATCCTCTCAAAGAGTGTCATAGCGCCAAATTGTCCTTGATCCTCAGTGAGGAATTGTTTCCTAACTTAGTTGGATCTCGAGGGCCTCTCCGAGGCGCGACTCACCGGCGGCCTGCCCATGCTGACGGATGAATTCCACGATCTCCGCGCGGAGACTCTGCACGCTCCTGCGGCGCCTGCCCATACCCATGAGACGCACACATCCCGAGAGATCATGGATCTCTAGCCGTGCGGCCCTGGAACTTGCGGCGCGTTGGAGTTGTTCTCCCAAGAGGCCGAAGAAGGCCAGTTCGTAGCAATCCCCCGCCTCACGAGCCAGTTCGGTGAGAGAGAGGCTGACCGGTGGATCGGGTAGGCGGAAGTGCATTGCCACATCATGGAACCCGAGCGACTCCAGGACATGGAGGACGGCCTCCATGAGGCTTGGGATCTCCACGGTGGTGGCCTCGAAGTCACGGTGCAGATAGACCGAGACGCTCTCGGCGATGTGCTCGGCGAGCCACCAGCGATGATGGCCAGCCTGTTCCGCCGCACTCATGATCGACGCGGTGATCCAGCGCTTGTCGAAAGTCGCGCTCCTTCCATCGGGAAGGGTCACCAGCGGCATGCCATCGAGGAGTGCTATCATGGGCGGATGGCTTAGTTGGAAATCTTGTTGAAGAGCTCCTTCTGGTCTTCGGAGACCGGGGCGCGACGTTCCAGAGACTGGATCTCCTCAATGAATTCTCCTATATCTTCGAAGCGCCGGTAGACCGAGGCGAAGCGCACATAGGCCACGGGATCCACCGCGTGAAGACGTTCCATGACCTTGGCACCAATGGTCTTGGTGGAGATTTCTCGATCTTGGCCGGACTCAAGATCACTGATGATCGCATGAACGGATTCCTCCATGATATCGAGAGAGATAGGGCGCTTCTCGCAGGCCTTGATGAGGCTCCCGAGGAGCTTCTGGCGGTCGAATGGCTCCCTCCTCCCGTCCCGCTTCACGGCTAGGAGCTCCACCCGCTCGATCTGCTCGTAGGTTGTGAAACGGCTTTCACAGGCGATACACTCCCTACGCCGGCGGATACTCGTGCCATCCTTTGAGAGACGGGAGTCGATGACTTTATCGTCTTGGGAGGAGCACTTGGGGCAAAGCATTGTGTAAAACCAGAAGTCTTCTTTAAATTCACCACAAGATATTGTGGTTGGAAAGATAAAAGACTCTCTGGGAGGCAGCCCGCAGGGCGAGTCGAAGCAGAGGTAATCCAGAGCGTAAAACCGTGTTCTCCAGTTCCAATCCGAGATCCTCTCCGGCGTAGAGGACACGCGCCTTGCGCATGAGTCCACGAGCAAGATCCTTTTAGAGTCGATAGTCTCTCTGCTCGTTGGCGTCGGCCACAGTGGACTTGGCAACTCGTTCTCGAAAACCAAGACAGTCGAGGGCTTTGCTTCGTGCGTTGAGACAGGTGGCGATATCGCGCAGCCCCTCCAGGTCAACTGCGCAAAGGCCATTCAGATCAACAGTTGAAGACACCCAAAATGACACCGGCTTGAGGGTCTGCGGGTCACCGTCCCGGTAAGGTCCGAGGCATCTCATGGTTCCACGTGAAAACAACAAATGATTGACTTCGATCATATCCGCCAAGAGACTGGTTGGCCATGCGTGTTGCCAAACACATCGTTGAGGCCCGTCGTTCGCGGCTGACAGAGCTCCTTCTTGAGCGCGGTTACCTGCCGATCAGCGACCTCTGCGAGGAGTTGGGCGTCTCCGAGGCGACAGCCCGCCGTGACCTCACCGCACTGGAGAGTGAGGAGAGGATCACCCGTACCTACGGCGGGGCGCTCGGTGAATTCAACGCGACCTTCACCTCCTTCCGCGAGCGTCTCCACGAGGGAACCGATGCCAAGGGATCCATCGCCCGCGCGGCGGCCTCGCTGATCAGGCCCGGAATGCGCGTCTATCTTGATGCCGGCACGACCGCTTTTGCGATCGCCCAGGAACTGCGGCGCCATCTGCCCGAGCAGCTCACGGTCATCACCAACAACCTCGCCCTTCTGGAAACACTCGGCTCCCTGCCCGGAGCGAAGACGATCCTGCTGGGCGGCCAGCTTCTTGAGCGCCAGTCGGTCCTGCTTGGCAACGAGGCGGTGAAGGCCGCGACCCTGCAGCAGGTCGACATTGCCTTTCTGAGCGCGCAGGGAATGAACGCGCAGGGGCTCTGGAATTCTCAGCGTGATATCATCCGGCTCCAGCAGGCCGTGATGAAGCGGGCGGGCCGCTCCTGCTTCTGCCTCGACCGTACCAAGCTGGGCCACACCGCCCCCGAGCATCTCGCATCATGGCCGAAGATCCACACCTTGGTCAGCGATCTTTCGCTTCCCGAACTCCGCCAGGCCGGCATCACCCTCAAGCCCGGCGTCCTTCTCCACTCCAACTCCTAACCTCAACCCTTGGAAGCGCTGATTTCATCCCCAGACCCAAAAAACATCCGTAGAAAGTCGAGTATTACCCCATCACCAATAACCCATCACCAATAACCCAAACCACATGAGCACCCAAGACATCATCCTCATCGCCAACGGCGATCTCCGCGCCTCCGCCAACCAGAAATGCGAGGAGGCACAGCAGGCCATGGAGGCGCTGCTGATCAAGGCCGTCCAAAAGGAAGGCCGCACGATCCGCCGCGGTCACGGCTTCGATGCGAAGAAAGGCCACAGCTTCATCGACAGCCAGAAGTACGGCATGGAGGTCTTCCGAAACATCCCCAAGGACGCCCCGATCATCGTCGCCGAGGCTGTCTGGCAGTACAGCCACCATCTCCTGCAGGGACTCCTCACCCATCAGGGTCCGATCCTGACCGTCGCCAACTGGAGCGGCACATGGCCCGGCCTCGTCGGCATGCTCAACCTCAACGGCTCCCTCACCAAGGCGGGCGTGAAGTACAGTACGCTCTGGAGCGATGACTTCGGCGACGAGGCGTTCCTCAAGGGACTCCGCTCCTGGCTGACCACCGGCAGCGTCACCCATGCCACCCCTCATGTGAAGGCCTACGAGAAGGCCGGCGTTCCCGCCGATGCCGAGAAGCTCGGCACCGAGTTCGCGAGGAAGTTCCGCGACCACAAGGAGATCATGGGTGTCTTCGACGAGGGTTGCATGGGCATGTACAACGCGATCATTCCGGACGAGCTCATCCACAAGACCGGCGTCTTCAAGGAGCGCCTCAGCCAGTCCGCGCTCTACGCCAAGATGCTCACCGTCAAGGATGAGGAGGCGCGCGCCGTCTACCAGTGGCTCCTCGACCGCGGCATGACCTTCAAGCTCGGCACCAGCGAGGAGAACGACCTCACCGAGAACCAGATCCTCCAGCAGTGCAAGATGTACATCGCCGCCGTCCGCATCGCCGAGGAGTTCGGATGCGCCACGATCGGCATCCAGTACCAGCAGGGCCTCAAGGACCTCGCCCCAGCCTCCGACCTCGTCGAGGGACTCCTCAACAACGTCGAGCGTCCCCCCGTTTATGACGAGGTGACCCGCAAGGAACTCTTCGCCGGCGAAGCGCTTCCCCACTTCAACGAGGTGGACGAGTGCTCCGGTCTCGACGGGCTCATCACCTACAAGCTCTGGCGCCAGCTCGGCTTCGCGCCTGAGAACACACTCCACGATCTCCGGTGGGGCCGGCATTACAAGGGTCCCGGCGGCAAGAATCTCTCCGAGACCCTCGACGCCTATGTCTGGGTGTTCCTCATCTCCGGCGCCGCACCTCCCGCCCACTTCATCGGCGGCTTCAAGGGGACATCGAGCGAGCGCCAGCCCTCCATGTACTTCCGCCTCGGCGGCGGTACCGTCAAGGGCGTCAGTAAGCCGGGCTGGATCGTCTGGAGCCGTATCTTCATCGACGGCGGCGAGCTCTGCTACGACACAGGCCTCGGCGAGATCGTGGAGCTGCCGCAGGCCGAGACCGAGGATCGCTGGAAGCTCTCCACGCCGCAGTGGCCGATCATGCACACCATCCTCCCCGGCATCAGCCGCGACGAGATGATGGCCCGCCACAAGGCCAACCACATCCAGGTCGTCTACGCACCCGACAAGGAGGGCGCGAAGAAGGGCCTCTTCGCCAAGGCTGCCGCAATGCGCGAACTTGGCATGAAGGTCGCCATCTGCGGGGAGATCTGATCACCACTGGACCAGTTAAAACGTTAAAAAGTCGAAAGGTTAAAACGGATCCACCGTCCGCCTGCTTCCTCACGACTTTTTCACTTTCTCAATCATGTCTTCCGAACTCACCCAGAAACTCATCGGACTCTGTCACGACCTTGGCCGCGAGGAGCGCGGGATGGCGATCCTCGGCGAGGGGAACGCCTCGACCCGTGTCGATGACGAGACCTTCCTTGTGAAGGCGAGCGGACACTGCCTCGGCACGCTTGGCGAGCCGGGATTGACCCTCTGCCGCTTCTCGACCCTGCTTCCCCTGCTTGAGGGAACCTGGGCCGACGAGGACGTGGAGCGCCTGCTGCTTGAGAGCCGTGTCGACAAGAACGCCGCGAAGCCCTCGGTCGAGGGGCTCTTCCACGCGTATCTCCTGTCGCTTCCGGGTATTTCCTACGTCGGGCATGTCCACGCCATCGCGGTGAACCAGATCCTCTGCTCCCCCCGTGCGGAGGAGTACGCCACCAAGCGGACCTTCCCCGACGAGATCGTCTGCTGCGGCACCGAGTCGGTGCTCGTTCCCTACACCGATCCCGGCGTCCATCTCGCCCGCGCGATCGCTTCGGGGGTGAAGCAGTATATGGAGCGCCACGGGGAGCCGCCGCGCATCATCCTGCTCCGGAACCACGGGATCATCGGTCTCGGCGGCAGCCCCGCCGGCGTGATGGCCTCGCTCATGATGGCCGAGAAGGCGGCGAAGATCTTCGTCGGCGCCGCGGCGCTGGGAGGCCCCGTCTTCCTCACGCCCGAGAACGTCGCCCGCATCTCGGGCCGCTCCGACGAACACTACCGCCGCAAGGTGTTGAAGCTCTGACGAGCGGAAGAGGCTATTAGGCTGAAGACTTTTAGACTGTTAGGAAGAACCAAGAATCCAAAACCCAAAAAGAAACCATATTCGCGAGACGGGTCTTCCTTCATACGCACAGCCTCTGACCTAACAGCCTTCAGTCTAAACCCCTTCAGCCTTACTCGCCCCCATCACATGTCCACCCACTCCCACTATCTGGCCATCGATCTCGGTGCCGAGAGCGGCCGTGTCATGCTTGGCACGCTCTGGGAGGGGCGTCTGACGCTGGAGGAGATTCACCGCTTCTCCAACTCGGCCGTGACGATCAAGGGATCGCGCCGCTGGGATCTGCTCCATCTCTACGCGGAGATCGTGGAGGGCCTGAAAAAAGCGGGAGCCCGCGAATTGCCGATCCGGTCGCTGAGTTCCGATTCCTGGGGTGTCGACTATGCGCTCTTGAAGGGCTCCGAGCCGTTTCTGGGAGTTCCCTACCAGTACCGTGACGAGCGGACGGACGGTTCCTACGAGCGCCTCGGCGATGTGACGAGGGAGGAGATCTACGCGACGACGGGCATCCAGTTCATGACCCTCAACACGCTCTGCCAGCTCCATACGGATCTGCTGCAGCGCCCCGAGATCCTGAATTTCGCGGACCGATTCCTGCTGATCGGCGACACGATGAACCATCTCCTCGGAGGCGATCCCGTGGCCGAGGAATCTCTCGCCAGCACGACCCAGCTCTTCGATCCGGCGAAGCATGACTGGGCCCGCCCTCTCATCAGGCGCCTCGGACTCCCCGAATCGATTTTCCCGAAGGTCGTCCCTTCCGGCACCGTCATCGGAACCCTCACGGAGGAACTCCAGTCCGAGACTCGTCTCGGTCAGGTGAAGGTGGTCGCCAGCTGTTCGCACGACACCGGGGCCGCAGTGGCGGCTGTTCCGGCAAGCGAAGACGAGGGATGGGCCTACCTCAGCTCCGGCACCTGGTCGCTCCTCGGCGTCGAGTCGCCGACTCCGGTGCTGACGGAGGAAGCAAGGAAGCTCCAGTTCACCAACGAGGTTGGCTACGGGGGAACCATCCGTCTTCTCAAGAACATCACGGGACTCTGGATCCTTCAGGAATGCATGCGCTTCTGGCGCGAGAGCGGCCATGAGCACACTTACACCGATCTCGTGAGCATGGCCCTTGGTGGGTGCGATCGCCCGCTGCATTCTCGAGAGCCTCTCCCTGCTCTACCGCAAGAGCCTCTCCGAGCTGGAACAACTCACCGGCAAGCCGATCAAACGACTCCACATTGTCGGAGGCGGCACCCGCAACGAACTTCTCAACCAGTGCGCCGCCAGCGCCACCGGGCGGAAGGTCATCACGGGCCCCGTCGAGGCGACGGCCGCGGGGAACATCCTTATCCAGGCCATCGCCGGAGGAGCCGTCTCCTCGCTGGCGGAGGCCCGGGCCATCGTGGCCCGATCCTTCCCTCAGAATACCTACGAACCGCAGGAACCCGCGGTCTGGGAAGCGGCCTATGGACGCTTCACGGCCCTGCCATGAAGTGACGTTAAAATCGTTAAAAATGTCTAGTTGTTAGAAAGTTCAAAAACCTAAACCTACAAACCCTGAAATCCAAAAATTGCAGCCCATCGTCACGTTCTAACGCTTCAACCTTTCACCTTTTAACCTCAAACACCATGCCCTACCAACCACTCCCCAACCTCTGGGATGACGCCAAGGCCTCCAAGCTCGATCCCGTCGACCAACTCGTCTACCGCTCCAACCTGCTCGGCTCCGACCAGCGCATCACCAACACCGGAGGCGGCAACACGTCCTCCAAGATCATGGAGAAGGATCCCCTCACCGGCGAGATGGTCGAGGTGCTCTGGGTGAAGGGCTCCGGCGGCGATCTCCGCACCTCCAAGCGCGAGAACTTCTCCTCCCTCTATCAGGAGAAGCTGATCGGTCTGCAGAAGAGCTATGGCGCCCGTGCCGACAAGGGGCTGAAGTCCCAGGCCGAGGACGACATGGTCGGCGCCTACGCCCACACCACCTTCAACCTCAATCCCCGCCCCTCTTCGATCGACACGCCGCTCCACAGCTTCCTCACCGGTAAGCATGTCGACCACATGCACCCGAACGCGATCATCGCCGTCGCCGCAAGCCGTCGTTGCCAGGAGCTGACGAAGGAGATCTTCGGTGGCGAGATGGAGTATGTCGGCTGGATGCGCCCCGGCTTCGAGCTCGGCCTCGCCATGCAGGAGATCGAGAAGAAGAATCCCACAATCAAGGCCATCATGATGGGTCAGCACGGCTTCATCTCCTGGGATGACGATGCCAAGACCTGCTGCGCGAAGACCCTTGCCTTCATCGACAAGGCCGCTGCCTACATCGAGGAGAAGCATGCCGCCAAGGGTGGAGACGCCGCCGCGTTCGGCGGTGCCAAGTACCAGTCGCTCGACGGGGAGGCCCGTGACAAGGCTTTCGCCGCCATCCTTCCCTGGCTCCGCGGTCAGGTCAGCCAGCAGAAGCGCTTTGTCGGCACCGTCCAGTCCGACGAGAAGATCCTCCGCTTCGTGAACTCCAAGGATGCCGCCCGCCTCGCCGAGCTCGGCACCTCCTGCCCGGATCACTTCCTCCGCACGAAGATCAAGCCCCTCTACGTCGACTGGAATCCGCAGACCGAGGATGTCGCGGCACTCAAGGCCAAGCTCTCCGCCGGCCTCGACGCCTACCGCGCGGACTACGCCGCCTACTACGACCGCTGCAAGCACGCGAACTCCCCCGCGATGCGCGATCCGAACCCGACCGTCATCCTCATCCCCGGACTGGGAATGGTCGCGTGGGGCAAGGACAAGAGCGAGAGCCGCGTCACCGCGGAGTTCTACAACTGCGCCGTCGAGGTCATGCGCGGCGCCGAGGCGATCGACGAATATGTCTCACTGCCCCAGCAGGAGGCCTTTGACATCGAGTACTGGCTCCTTGAGGAGGCCAAGCTCCAGCGCATGCCCGCCGAGAAGGAACTCGCCCGCCAGATCCACATCGTGATCGGCGCCGGATCCGGCATCGGCAAGGAGACCGCCCGCCGCCTCGTGAAGGAAGGGGCGCACATCGTCTGCGTCGACCTCAACCAGGCCGCCGCCGAGGCGACCGCCAAGGAGATCACCGACAAGTATGGCATCGGCATCGGTGTCGCGGGCACCGGAGTCAGCGGCTGCGGCCCGGCCATCGGATTCGGAGGCAACATCACCGATCGTGCCAGCATCCGCGCGATGCTTGACCAGGTCGCCCTCGCCTACGGCGGATTCGACGCCATCGAGGTCACCGCGGGCATCTTCGTCCCGAGCGACACGACCGGCCACATCCCCGATGACAAGTGGGCCCTCACCTTCAACATCAACGTCACCGGCAGCTACCTCGTCGCCGACGAGGCCTCCAGGACATTCAGGGAACAGGGACTGCGCGGCGCCATGGTGCTCACCACCAGCGCCAACGCAGCCGTCGCCAAGAAGGGCAGCCTTGCCTACGATACCTCCAAGGCCGCCGCCAACCACCTCGTGCGCGAGCTTGCCATGGAGCTTGCTCCGCTTGTCCGCGTGAACGGCGTCGCCCCGGCGACCGTCGTCCAGGGGAGCGCGATGTTCCCTCGCGACCGGGTCATCGGCTCGCTGGCCAAGTACAACATTCCCTACACCGACGACGAGGAGACCGAGTCGCTCGTGAGCAAGCTGGCGCAGTTCTACGCCGACCGCACCCTCACGAAGGCCCCGATCACCCCGGCCGATCAGGCGGAGGCCTACTTCCTCCTCGTTAGCCAGCGCCTCAGCAAGACCACCGGCCAGATCATCACGGTCGACGGCGGCCTCCACGAGGCCTTCCTGCGGTAGCAGATTTGCGGGTTGCTCGGATGAATTGTCATCCGGATGACCCCTTTCTGTGCTAATAGTCTAATGGCCTTCAGCCTAAACCCCTGATTCTTCGTGCGCATTTCCCTCTTCGTTCCCTGCTTCGTCGACCAGCTCTACCCGAAAGTGGCCTGGTCGGTGGTGCGCGTGCTCGAGGGACTGGGCCACGAGGTCCTCTTTCCCGAGGGCCAGAGCTGCTGCGGGCAGCCCCCATTCAACTCAGGCTACTGGGACGAGGCCCGGTCGGCGGCCCGCGTCACGATGAAGGCCTTCCGCGATGCCGAAGTCGTGGTCGGGCCTTCCGGCTCCTGCGTTACGATGATCAAGGTCTTCTACCCCGATCTCTTCAAGGGGGAGCCCGATGAGCTCGAGGCACGGGAATTGGCTGCAAAGACCCACGAGTTCTCGAGCTTCCTTGTGAATGTGCTCGGCGTCACCGATGTCGGGGCCAAATTCGAGGGGAAAGTGACCTTCCACGACGGCTGCCACGGACTGCGTGAGCTCGGGATCAAGAGTGAACCGCGTGCCCTGCTTTCTAATGTGAAGGGACTGGAGTTGGTGGAAATGTGCGAAGCCGAGACTTGCTGTGGCTTCGGAGGCACCTTTGCCGTCAAATATGCCCCGATCTCGACCGCTATGGACGAGGTGAAGTGCGCTTCGATCCTTGAGACCGGCGCCGACACCGTGGTCTCCAACGACTCCAGCTGCCTGATGCAGATCCGCGGGATGCTCGAGAAGGAGAAGAGCGGCATCCGCAGCCTTCACCTCGCGGAAATATTGGCATCGAAGTAACCCATGGCCACGCAGTCCGCCGATTTCCAGACGCTTTCCCGCCGCTACACGGCGGACAAGGGCTTCCGTGCCTTTATTCAGAAAGGCATGAGCGGCTACTACCTAAAACGTGACCAAAACAAGGCCAACTTTCAGGACTGGCAGGGGGCCCGAGACCTTGCCGCTGAGATAAAGTACGAGGCGGTCAACCATCTGGACAAATACCTCCTCGAGTTCGAGCAGAAGATCACCGCTCGCGGTGCCAAGGTCTTCTGGGCCCCGAACGCCGAGGCAGCCCGGGAATACATCCTCAAGGTAGCCAAGGAGAACGGCGTCCGCTCCATCATCAAGTCCAAGACGATGACCAGCGAGGAGATTCACCTGAACGATGCCCTCGAGAAGGAGGGCTTTGGCGTCTTCGAGTCGGATCTCGGCGAGTACATCGTGCAGCTCCGCAAGGAGGCTCCCTTCCACCTTGTCTTCCCCGCGATGCACCTCACGCGGAGGCAGATTAGCGATCTCTTCCAGAAAGAGCTGGGTTCCGAGCCAACAGATGAGCCCGAGAAGCTGACCATGATCGCGCGCGACGTGATGCGCCGGAAATACTGCGAGGCCGACATGGGCATCAGCGGCACGAACTTCGCCGTGGCGGAGACCGGCATGATCTCCATCACCGAGAACGAGGGGAATGCCCGCCTCACCACCTCGCTTCCCAGGATCCATGTCGCCCTGCTCGGCATCGAAAAGGTGCTCCCGAAGCTCGAGGATCTCTCCCTCTTCCTGCCGATGCTCGCCACCGCCGGAGCCGGGCAGACCATGACCTGCTACAACACCATGTACTCGGGCCCCCGCCAACCGGGCGAGCCTGATGGCCCCGAGCAGATGCATATCGTCCTTCTGGACAACCGCCGCACCGAGCTCCTCGCCGATGCCGAGCAGCGTGATTCGCTGGGGTGTATCCGCTGCGGAGCTTGTTTGAATGTCTGTCCCATCTTCAAGAACGTGGGCGGCTACAGCTACGGAACCACCTACGGCGGTCCGATCGGCTCGGTCATCACGCCTCACCTGCGAGGTCTTAAGGACTGGAAGCACCTCTCCGCCGCCTCCTCGCTCTGCGGCGCGTGCACCGAGGCCTGCCCGGTGAAGATCGACCTGCACCATCACCTGCTGCAGAACCGCCGCAATGGTGCCAAAGCCTCCCCGGCGGTCGGTGAGAAAGTCGCTTTCGGAGGCTTCTCACTTATGATGGGGCATCCCGCCCTCTATCGCCTGGCCGTTGTCTTCGGGCGTGTCTTCCAACCGCTTCAGGGTTTGGTGAACGGGACGATCCTCGATCCGCTTCGCGCCTGGACCGGCTCACGGAAATTTCCCACGCTGGCACCCCAGTCCTTCCACGAGCAGTGGAAGAAACAACGAAAGGGCAAGCCATGACCGGAGGACGCGCCATCATCTTGGGTCGGATCCGCGAGGCCCTGCGCAATAATCCGGCACCTCGTCCGCATACCTCGCACTCTCAGAGCGAAGCTGCTGCTGATCACAACGGCCATGCACAGCGTGAGTGGCTCCCTAAGGTTGGGGAGACACTTCCAGAGCGTATCGATCTCTTCGCCAAGATTTCTGAGGGGCTGACAACCGAGTTCCACCGGGTTCCGACGGTTACCGCAGCACGCGAGCTGTTCACGAAGATCGCGGGTGAGAGCGGATGGAAGAAGATAGGCAGCCACTCCCATCACGATACGGATGCCCTGCTGGAAGGGATTGGTCTTCCCGTTGTCAGGACAGAGAAGGGTTATTCGATCGACGACCTCGAGTCATGCGATGCTGGTTTGACCGGCTGTGAGGTTCTTGTTGCCCAGACCGGTGGCATCATGGTCTCTGTTGAGAGTGCCGGAGGCCGGGCTCTCTCTGTCCTTCCGCCCCATCACATCGTGATAGCCAGAACCTCCCAGATAGTTCCCGACCTCACTGCTGCCTTTGAGTACGTGAAGCAGAAATATGGGAAGCAGTTTCCCTCATTCATCTCCTTCATCACCGGTCCATCGCGCACCGGCGATATCGAGCGCATCCTTGTTCTGGGAGCTCACGGACCGAAGCGTCTGACGGTTTTATTGATCGATTAGTCAGTCGCTGACCAAGGCTTTCGAGAGAGTAGAATCTTTTTCATCCGGGGTTGGGTTTTCCCGGGATTGTAAAAAGTTTCCCTGAGTTGGGAATTGCATCCCGGGCCCGGTCATGGGTTCAATGGAATATTACATGAAACCTACGTTACTTGTTTTGGCCGCCGGGATGGGGAGCCGTTATAGAGGTCTGAAACAGATCGATCCGGTCGGCCCCTCTGGGGAGGTTGTTCTCGATTATTCGGTGCACGATGCGCTTGCCTCCGGCTTCGGCAAGGTGGTTTTTGTGATCAGGCGTGATTTCGAGGAGGAGTTCCGCCGGATCGTCGTCTCCCGCTACGAAGGCAAGGTTGAGATCGGCATCGCCTACCAGGAGCTGAACGAACTTCCGGAGGGTTTTTCCCTGCCTCCCGAACGCGAAAAGCCCTGGGGCACCGGACACGCCGTCTGGTGCGCCCGCAATCAGATCCATGAGCCGTTCCTGATGGTCAATGCGGATGATTTCTACGGGAGGGAGGCCTTCGCCGTCATGGCCGATTATCTCCGGGGAGTGATCGCGGGAACGCCGGCCCACTTCTCGATGGTGGCCTATCCCCTCGTCAACACCCTCTCGGAGCACGGCGAGGTGTCGCGCGGCATCTGTGAACTCTCTCCCGAGGGGAAACTGCTGGGCGTGGAGGAGTGCTCCGGCATTCGGCGCGGAGAGGATGGAGTGATCACCGGAACGGACACACATGGAGTCTGGCGGACTTTCACCGGGAATGAGATGGTCTCGATGAACTTCTGGGGATTCACCCCGGCGATCTTCCCGATGCTCGGCCATCTCTTCACAACTTTCCTGATGGAGGGGGGGCTGGCCTCCGCGAAGTCGGAGTTCTACATCCCGAGCGCGGTCACCTCGATGATGGCAACGGGTGCCGCCGAGACCTCGGTGCTCCGCTCCGCCGGGCAATGGTACGGCGTGACCTACCGGGAGGATCGTGATGCGGTGGCCGCGGCTATCGGTAGGATGGTGAGGGAAGGCCTCTACCCGACACCCCTCATGACGCTCCATTCATGAGCACCGGCGTCGCCATGACCAAGGAAGCCATCGCGAAGGTGGCGGAGCACTTCCAAATCTACGGAACGCTCCTCGAGAGCCAGCCCTACGGAAGCGGCCATATCAACGATACCTTCGTCACCACCTACAGCCAGGCCGGGACACGGGTCCGCTACATCATCCAGCGCATCAATACGCAGATCTTCAAGGACCCGGAAGCCGTGATGGAGAATATCCTGCGGGTGACAGACGAAGGATACAGGCGCCTGATCGAGGCGGATGTCGCCGATCCGTCGCGCTGTGTGCTCACGGTGATCCGCACGAAGCAGGGTTACTCCCATGTCCGGGATGAGCAGGGCGGCATCTGGCGCTGCTATCCCTTCATCGAGGGGTCCCGCACCTACGACATCATCCGCAACGCCCGCCAAGCCACGGAGGTGGCGAAGGCGTTCGGGGAATTCCAGCGCCTTGTAGCGGGTCTGAAGGGCCCTCGTCTGCACGAGACGATCCCTGATTTTCACAACACCCGCTCCCGCTTCGAGAAGCTCCGCGCGACGGTCGAAGCGGATCCCAAGGGGCGCCTCTCCTCGGTGCAGCGGGAATGGGATTTCCTCCGGGAACGCGAGGCTCTCGTGGATGTCCTGCTCGACCTCCATGGGAAAGGTGAGATCCCCGAGCGGATCACCCACAACGACACCAAGCTCAACAATGTGATGGTCGACGACGCCACGGAGACTGGCATCTGCGTCATCGATCTCGACACGGTGATGCCGGGACTTGCCCTCTACGACTTCGGTGACATGGTGCGGACGGCCACCAGTCCGGCGGCCGAGGATGAGACCGACCTCTCCAAGGTGCGTATGCAGATGCCGATGTTCGAGGCGCTGGTCCGGGGCTATCTGTCCTCGGCTGGCGGCTTCCTCAACGAGGCCGAAAAAGCCCATCTCCCCTTCTCCGGTAAGCTGATCTCTCTCGAGGTAGGCATCCGTTTCCTGACGGACTATCTGGAGGGGGATGTCTACTTCAAGACCAAGCACGCCTCCCATAATCTCGAACGATGCCGCACACAGTTGGCACTGGTCGCCAGCATCGAGGATCAGGAAGAGGTGATGCGCCGCTTTGTCGACTCCCAGTAAGGAAAAGGCGGAGGCGGAGGAAAATCTCAAGCTGGCCGGTTGGAGCCGGCGCGGTAGGCTGCCGAAATTAGTCCCTTCATTCCTCATCATACTCCCCGCCTTTCACCCTTTCACTTTTCCATGTTTATTCCTCACCTGCGCGCTTCCCGACTCCCTTCCCATGAGGGAATGCGTCTGTTGGCTGGCTTTTTTAGCCACCATCCTGAAGAATAGTTATATTCATGAACGGTAGCGGCTCCTCCCAGACTCCCTTCCCCCGAGTGCGCGACCTCTTTATCCCGGACGGCCGGGCCGAGGATTCCGCCATCTCCCGCACGACGCACCTTGGGATTGGAGCTCATCAGGATGACCTTGAGTTCATGGCCTTCCATGGGATCGCCGAGTGCTTTTATTCCACGGAGAAATGGTTCGGCGGGATCACCTGCACCGACGGGGCGGGAAGTGCCCATGACGGCCCCTATGCAGCGGTATTGCCCTCCGATCTATCGGCAATTCGGATGCAGGAGCAGCGAACGGCGGCCCTTGCTGGACGATATTCCTTTGTGGCCCAACTCGGCTATCCCAGCAGGGAAATCTCGCAACCCATCGGAGGCCCCATGGTCTCCGATCTGGTGGCGCTCCTTCTCAGGATGAAGCCCTCCGTTATCTACACGCACAATCCTGCCGACAAGCACGAGACCCATCTCCGTGTCCTCGTCGCCGTGCTCGAGGCACTCAGGGAAGTTTCCCCGGCGCACCGTCCGGCCAAGCTACTCGGCTGCGAGATGTGGCGCGGCCTCGACTGGATGGAGGACGGGGACAAGGTCGTTCAGGATCTCGGAGGGCACGGCCATCTGGCGGCCTCCCTGAACGGACTCTTCGATTCCCAGATCGCCGGCGGGAAGCGTTATGATCTTGCCGTGGCGGGCAGACGCCGGGCCAACGCCACTCTCCTGGATTCCCACACCGGAGACGACCTCACCGAGGCCGCCTTCGCCATGGATCTCTCACCGATGATCGGGGCCGAGACCTCCGATCTTCTCGATTACACGCTGAGTCACGTCGACCGCTTCCGAGATGACATCCGGATCAAGCTTGCACGTGCCCTGACCCAATAATCACACCCCGATTCAGGCATTCCGAAACCCCTTCACCATGGAACTCATCATCACGCCAGATCCAGCCGCCGCCTCTCACCTCGCCGCGCGCCGCATCGCCCGTCTCGTGCGTGAAAAGCCCGATGCCGTCCTGGGACTTGCCACCGGAAGCACACCCGTGACCCTCTACAAGGAACTCATCCGCATGCACCGAGAGGAGGGGCTCAACCTCTCCCGGGTCCGGACCTTCAACCTTGATGAGTACCTCGGCCTAGCCCCCGACCATGCCGCATCCTACCACCTCTTCATGGAGGAGAATTTCTTCCACGGGGTGAATATTCCGCGGGACAACATCCATCTTCCCGACGGTCTGACCAAGGATGTGCCGGCCCATTGCGCCGCCTATGAGCAGGCGATCCGCGATGCGGGAGGAATCGACCTGCAGGTTCTCGGAATCGGCTCGGACGGCCACATCGGCTTCAACGAGCATGGCTCCTCGCTCGCTTCCCGCACCCGCATCAAGACCCTTACCCAGCGTACCCGCGAGGACAACGCCCGCTTCTTCGACAAGCCGGAGGATGTCCCCCACCATGTCATCACCATGGGGATCGGCACCATCATGGAGAGCCGCTCGGTGGTGCTGCTCGCCTTCGGTGAGGGAAAAGCCGATGCGGTTGCCGGTGCCACGGAGGGCCCGATCACAGGAAGCAATCCCGCTTCGATCCTCCAGATGCATCCGGATGCGAAGTTCTATCTGGATGAATCCTCCGCCGTGAAACTTGAACGAGCCGAGTACTACAAATGGGTCTTCCAGAACAAGCCCTCATGGCAGGCGGATCAATAGCTGGAGCATAAGCAAAAATGGCTCCTCGCTGTCTCATGTGAGTGATGACGATACACGCCTCCAGCCGCAAGTGCGGCTGCAGAGGAACACCGCGTTCGGCAATCATCGTCCAGTTGCCTGTTCGGTTTTCCGGAGTTCGCGGGGGGGGATTCCTGTGCGATCTTTGACGCATCTGGAGAGGTGGAAAGCGTTGGAGAAGCCGCACTGTTCCGCGACTTCGGCCAAGGTTAGGCCGGTGGCGCGGATCAGTTGAATCGCTTGATCGGCCTTTAAGCGCCAGATCATGGCCGTGGGGGTCTCGCCTTGATCGTCCTGAAAAAGTTTTCGAAGGCGAGAGTAGGAAATCCCGCAGTGGTGGGCGAGGTCCTCGGCGCTGCGGAATCTCGCGGGGTTCATGGAGACCGCTTCGAGCGCCCGCTCCACGGCCTGGTGGCGGGGTTGCTTTGTTGAAATGTTTTCGGAGGCCTGGGCCGCAAAGCGAAGCAGACAGGCTTTTGCAAGGATCTGCATCGCGAGGTTCAAGTGCGGGCCTGGATTAACTGGGATGGAGAGCCCTTCCTCGATAAGGATGTTGACGGAGGCCGGAACGGGCGAGGGGTGACTAGCCAACCCGATGAGTTCGCGTTCGTGCCTGTTTGTGAGGCTCGGCGCAATCTGGCACCAGTGGTGGACGCTTTTAACATCCGGATCAAAACGGAAGAACTCCATTCCACGGGGAGGCAGGATGACTCCTTCGCCAGATCCAAGCTGAATCCGGCGGCTATTGTAGTTGATCTCGACACTGCCTTCCAAAATCGTGATGAGAAAAAACACATTCTGACTTCGCGGGCCGTGCCATCCACCAGGCAGGTAGAGAGCCCGTCCAAACATGTGGAGATCGCTCCCGCGCGACTCCGCTCGGTAGAGGTCTTCGGTTTTTGCAACCGCGCTAACTGGCTTCGAAGAACGAGGTGCCATGCGACTCAAGGTGCCTCCATTTTTAAAAATAGGCAATAGAGATATGAAATAAGTCAGTGGGGATATAGACTCTTTGCCGCCCAAATGTTTTGTTTCGATCTGCCATGAACGAACAAATCAAAATCAACTGGTATCGCACGAAAGTGGACAAAGGCGTGATGAGCGAGCTGATGAAACGCCATGACGGAAAAGCACTCCGTCAAGCGCTCCTCCATCTGGGTCTCTACGCCTGCACAGGCACGGCGGCCTATGTCGCTTGTGGAAGCATCACGCAGGCAAATTGGGCATGGATGGTTCCGCTCCTTGTATTGTTTGTCTTCCTCCACGGCACCTTTGCCGGGTTCATGGGTCTCGTGGCCGTGCACGAGTTGGTTCACAAGACGCCATTCCGTAGGCAGTGGCTGAATGATCTTTTCATGGATGTGTTCTCGTTCCTGACATGGAGCGACCCGGTCACCTTCCGCGTGAGCCATGTGAAGCACCATCAGGTCACCGTGCATCACGACCATGATGGTGAGGTGATCCTTCCGCAAAAAATGGACTGGGATGCCGTGAAGTTCTGGTTCTGGCAACTGGTGCCCTTCCCAAATCCGGTCGGAGTTTGGGGGGCGTTAAAAAAATGGTTCAAATACGCAACCGGCAACCTCAATGGTGAGGGCCTCTTCGACGGCGGTGAGGAGTGGATGCAGAAAGTCCTTCCTGAGGAGAACGAGGAACTTCGCCGCCGCCACCGCAAATGGGCCTCTGTTGTTTTGTTCGGCCATCTGGCTTTGGCTGCGGCGTTCATCGCCACCGGGCAGTGGATCCTAATTCTCTTGGTCAACCTGCCTGTTTTCTATTGTGGCTGGTTGGTGACGCTCTGCGGAACGCCCCAGCACATCGGTCTCGTGCCCGACTCCCCGGATTTCAGACTCTGCTGCCGCACCTTCACCTGCAGTCCTTTCATTGGGTTCCTCTATTGGAACATGCAGTATCATGTGGAGCACCACATGTTCCCGGCGGTGCCATTCTACAACCTGCCGGCGCTTCGCAAAGCGATCGCGCACGACTTGCCACCCGCTCCGCACGGGCTCTGGGCCACCTGGCGTGAGATCATTCCCGTTCTCAAAAAACAACGCGATAACCCGGACTATGTCTTCGTTCCCGAGTTGCCGAATGTGGCTTGAGTTGAACCGCCAAGAAGACTACCAGCCTACAATGCGACTCTCCTTCGCTGAGATGGTCCATTTTTCCAGTATCTCGATACCTTGCAGGGCGATTTTTGCATCCGCGCGCGAGGGATTGCCTGCCTTGTGGTGTGCAAGGATATCCAGGAACAATCTGTCGAAGTAGAGGTTTGTTTCGATTGTTCCGTGATGGAAGTTTTCATCGGCAACAGGACATTTGATCGCGCCTGATTTTGCTGAGAAACCGCGCAATGTGCCGATGTCGCCTTCTTAGGGAGAAAGGACGAGTTCGACGAATCCCTGATCGCCGTCCGCCCTTAGAATCGTGCAAAGAGAAGGCGTGTGCTAGCCGGATTCCACAATCAATCTGGCTCCGTCATCGAAATGAACGGTTCCCTGAAGGCGAGACACGGAAGAAATATCAGGAACTCAGGAATTGCTTGCCTGGCCGTTGATTGCCTCGCCGCCTCCTGACGGGTTGATGCCACTTCCCTCCCGGGAAGCCGTGGCACTCTTCGGGGAGCGATTCCATCGCTCTCTACCGCACACCCTCCCGGGTGTTTGGTTCGTCCTTCGGACTACTTCGCAGGCTACATCGTGCCTCCCGGCACTCGATGTTCGCATCCGTTGCATCGGGAAAATACTGCCGGAGGGATCATTTGCTATCCTCGCTCCCGCGTTCGCCCCCTTGCTTTGGGCCAATCTCTGATTGGGTATCATCGCGCTTCCCACCGCTCGATGTTCTTCAAGCCTGCTTGAGAGTGTGAGCCCTATGACATTCCAGCTCCGGGGAGACAGAGCCCATGCACGAGAACATGCCTCTTCACGCCCCCCCACCTAACAGTCTTCAGCCTTCAGCCTAAACGCCTCATTGGGGAGCATGGCCTCTGTGGTGACTGTTCAGGATTCCTCTCTCAGTCGCCTACTAAAAATAGCGAAGAACCAAAAACATCAATGCGTTCCACCCTCCCATACCACGCCATCTTGCCAGGAATTGCCGCAAGCTCCGCCGCCCTTGTTGGCTTCGATCATGATGTCCTTGCCCTCTGGCGTTAGCAGAGGGAGATAAGTCTTGCTGATGCGTTGTGTAGATTTGGGGACATAGTGGCAGATAAAGGAACGGCGGAAACGCTCCTTGGAACGGTTGGGGCCGGATCCGTGGATGGAGCTGCCGTTGAAGAAGAGGGTGTCGCCCGCCTTCATGACGCAGGGAAGCGCCTTTTTGCCTTTCGGCGTCGGCACGAAGTGTGTGGTGAAGGATTCAGCGACATTGGCCATCTCGGGGCAGGAAATCTCCTCATCGGCCGTATCGGCGACGAGATACATGCCGCCATTTTCAGGGTCGGCGTCGTCGATGGCGGTCCATGCGGCCACACAGGTCTGCGGCTCCACTAGGAGATAGAAATTGTCCTGGTGCATCGCTTGGCCGCGTGAGCCCGGCGGCTTGTAGTAGAACATGCTCTGTGCCGCCAGAACGTCGTCCTGCATGAGTTCCCTCAGGCAGGTGAGAACACCCGGATGGACCAGATTCCTGCGCGATACGGCGTCAAATCTGTGGGGATGCAACACGCGCGGAAATTCCTTCAGGGGATCGCCGCCGGCCTCCTCCTTGGAGACTTGTTCAAAATGTCCCGGAATAGGTCCGTTCTCCGCGATGCGGGCGAAGGTGTATTTGATTTCCTCGACCTCGGCATCCGAAAAGAGGCCTCGGGCGACAGCGTAGCCGTGCTGCTGGAAGGAGGCTTTCATTTCACCCAGGTCCACGGATTTGGGAAGTTCGGGTACGGGGGATTTGGTGCTGCTCATAGGTTTATCAAAGTCGCTTTTTTTCAGGAAAATGAAAATGGACGAACTTCCCAAAAAGATGGACTATCTTACCGTCTATGAAAGCCAAGACACAGGGGTTCCCAGGCCAGATCATTCATTTCTTGCCCGCCAATCTGCTCAGCCAGGTGGGCCGCCATCCGCTCGGTGTCGGTCTGCATGTCAAATGCCTTGGATGGTATCCCAAAGCGCGTTTGCATCAGATCGCGAGGCCTCACGGGCTCGATGAGTGCATTTTGATCTTTTGCACCAGAGGAAAAGGGTGGGCCGAAATTGATGGACGCCGATTCATCATCGCGGCCGGTGAAGTCCTTTTCATTCCGGCGAACAAGCCGCACGCCTACGGAGTGGATCATGACAATCCCTGGTCGATCCATTGGGCCCACTTCGCGGGAACGGCTGCGGCCTCCTACGCCAGTCTGCTGCCAGCCCACGACTATGTGCTCTCGATCCCGTCCGCTGATGCCATTGAAATCGCGCGCATGTTTCGGGAATCATACCGATTGGCATCCACCGGCCTCACCGAGCGCACTGTGCTGCTTGTTTCCCACAGCCTGAGGTATGTGCTGGGGCTTTTGTTTTTTCAAACGGGACGAAGTTTGGGAGGTGGTTCTCTCACCATCGCGCACGATCTGACGAAGAGTATCGAATTCATGCGCGCCAATGTCGCCCGCTCACTGACCCTCCGGGAACTCTCGCGGCACGCCGGACTCTCGCCGACCCGCTACTCCGCGCTCTTTCGCGAGCAGACTGGATCATCCCCTGTCGAACACCACATCCGACTCCGGATGCAGGCCGCATGCCATGATCTGGACACCACGGCACTGAGCGTGAAAGAAGTGGCGGCCAAACTCGGCTACGACGACCCGTATTACTTCTCGCGCATCTTCCAGAAAATCCTCGGCCGCTCCCCGCTGGCTTATCGGCGATCGGTAAAGGGCTGATGACGGCCGCCGGTTGCGCAGGCAGCGGTTGGTAACGGACGGGAAGTATTCAATTCGGATTGCGGAGTTTTCGGTAGTCGCGCGGGGTCATGCCTGTGGACTTTCGGAACTGGCGGTTGAAGTTGGGAAGGTTCCCGAATCCGCTGGCGAGGGCGATTTCAAGGATGCTTTGATCGCTCTCGACAAGTCTCTGGCAGGCCTTGCCAATGCGGCACCCGTTTCGGAAATCCACGAAGGTTTTGCCCGTTGTCTTCCTGAAAAAGCGGGCGAATGAGGAGGGGGTGAGGTTGGCGAAGCGGGCTGCATCGCCAAGGGAGAATTCCCCGTCGGAATGGCTTTCAATGTGCTCGATGATTTTTCCCAAACGCGAACCCATCTTGAAGGCCCGCTCGTTGCGGTAGGATGGCTCGACGAGCGTTTCGCCTTCAGTCTGCGATAGTTCATGGAGGAGTCGGGCCAGTTTCAACCAGCCTTCAAATCCATCCGCTTTGGTCAACGCCCGCAGCCGCTTTTCCAGTCGGGCAGCCGTTTTGGGAGAAAACCTCACCCCCATCGCAGAGCGGAGCAGGAGAGAGCGAACGGAATCGAATTCCGGAAGCTCAAGCAGTGTCCTTGGAAACGCCGATTCCAAAAACTGCACAACGATCGCCTCGTTGACAGCGGCGGAGCGCTCGGTTTTTCGTGAGAACCAAGTATGCGGCAAGTTCGGGCCCAGCAGGACGAGGTCGCCGGATTTGTACTCCCCGCTGTGATCGCCCACAAGCCGCGTGCCGGAGCCTTGTGTAATCAATGTCAGTTCGATTTCCGGATGGTAATGCCAGTTCCAAGGGAAGGTGCATTCCGCGCGGCGGTATGCCCGCAGCACGCGAGTGCCATTCCACCACGGAATGGCTTCGATTGCAGCTTTCATGAGAAATCCCTATTTAGAAAGTCATAAAAAGACAAATTAATACTGGTCTTGGATAAGACACTAGAAGATCGATTGCAGAAATTCCGTTGTGATTGCGACTGATGAAACCGACTCCCCTTCCCACAGATTCCCCTTATCTAAAACTTCCGCCCTTGATCGGCATTGCCACATTTGACGAGGCGAAGAAGCCCGGCCTCTCCGTCGAGACCTGTGTCAAGAGGCTCAAGCGCTTCCATTACGCGTTCTGGCGCATCCACCAGATTTGCATCGCTCACATTGCGGAGGAGCCGGTGTATGAACTCAAGATGGCTTTCAGCTATCATGCGCATCTGGCGGCTCAAATGGACTCGCTCTTCCGCGCAAGAGTCGGTGAGATGCGCGAGCCCCCGCTGGGCTTTGAAAAAAGCCAGCATCCCGCGCTGGATGTTTTTTTTGACGAGATTCTGACGACGCCATCGGTCAAGGAACGACTGGCTGGTCTCTATCGCAAGGCGTTGCCGGCGCTTCGCGAGGGGCTTCAGCGCTATATCGCGGAGACGCATCCTCTGGCTGATCATCCTTCGCTCCGCCTGTGCCGCCATACTCTGATGGATGTCGAAGAAATGTGTGCATGGGGTGAGCAAGCCGTAGCGGCATTCGGAGGCGACGCTGGCTTGGAAGAATCAGCCAATTGTCTCTCGCTTCTCGATGTCTGCCTCGCCAGCGCGGGGGGATTGGACGGCTCGGGGAAAACTTCGCAAAATACGGAAGCCCCGATCCGCCATTACAGCTCGAAGGCTTTTGTCTTCGAGGGCACGCCTCGGCGCGACGAGCGTTTCCCTGATCCCTACAACATGGGTGTCAACGCTGAGGTGTTCCTTTACGATGAGGAAATGCCGCCGAATGCGAAGGTGCTGATGATGTTCTACAAGCGGCTTCGCGAAATCGATGTGCCGGAAATGATGTCGAGCATCCTGCATGAAACCAAAGGTAAGCCGTGGGCCTATTACCGCGACATGACGCGTCAGCTCTGGGACGAGGCGCGTCATGCCATGATGGGCGAGGTGGGATTTGTTTCCGAAGGGATCGACTGGCCTCATCTGGTCATGGTGAATTCCACTTGGTCGCGCGCCCTCAACACCCAGCTCACTCCCAAGGAACGCCATGCCGTGCTTTATTTCATCGAGCAGGGGTTGATGCCGAAAACCGGCAAGCGCCATGAGTGGGTGGTGAGCCAGGAGGCCGGTAACCCCTTGGCCACTACCTTCCAAGACTTCGACTGGGCCGACGAGGTCCTGCATGCCCGTATCGGCCGTGATTGGTATGTGGCCGACATGCCGGACGCCAAGGAGGCGATTGATTATGGTGACACCTGCTGGGCCAAGGTGCTCGTCGGCTGGAGCGATTCGCAAAAACAAGGGCTCACCGAGCACCGGAACTGGTGGCCTGAACTCTACCGCACCTGGTGCGCCCAGCGCGGCATCACGCCCGATCCCAAAGCCCTCGCCTTTGCCGAGACTTACGAGGGGAAACGCCCCGACCTCAAAACGCTTCCCGCCTCGGCGTGATTCCAGTCCCTTGCCTGCAGCCCATTACCTGTCTTGCCTTCCACTTCACCGTTTTCGCAAGGCGCGGCTGAGATCGTTGGCATGCCTGTAGCCGAGGTGGTGGGCGGCGGCCTTGACCTGCCACCCCTCTTTCCCGATCAATCGCGCCGCCTCCCCTGCCTTGAGCTTCCGGAAGTAGGCGCCCGGCGAGACCCCGGTCCGCTCGCGGAAGAAGCGATGCAGCGTGCTCGGGGACATTCCGAGATAGTCGCAGAGCGCGGGAACAGGGGTGTGGATGGAAAGGCTGTTCATCATCCAGGAATGGGCCAGTTCCCATCTCAGATCGCCGGTGGCTTCCGCTGTTCGCGAGGCCCGCAGGATTTCGACTTCCAGCAACTGCCTCAGCGCGTTGAGAGTGGAGGGCAGGGAGTTGTCCGATACGGCGATCTCCCTCCGGGACCGGGCGTGCAGTTCCTGAAGCGCATCCAGTGATGTCTCCCGCAGGTCAAGGGTGCGGTAGCCCCCCGCTGAAATCCTGAGTTCGGGCAACTCCGGCCGGTCCTTCCAGACCCAGACCAGGATGTTGACGTTTTCCCGCCGGGCCTGCGTGATCCCGAACCGGCAGTCCGAATCGATCAGGATGGCTGTCGCTCCACGAACGACCTTCCGGTCCTCTCCGACCGTCAGCATAATCTCTCCGCGGAGGAGAATGAAGTAGTTGGTGCCCCTGTCGTAGTGGACAGGGAGGGGGTTCTGCCCGAAGTCGCGGCGTCCCCAGCCAAGGTAAATCAGGGGGAGATTTCCTTGCCCGCCCCAACTTGGACGACCCGGCGGGGGATGGACCGTCACTTTGGCAACTGATTCCTTCATGCGAGCTAGCTAGCAGTTTATGTCAGGCCTAGCGGAATGGCTACCGCTTTCCTGTTTTCTTATCCGTCCCGCGGGAGTGTGATGGATCCGACTTTCAGGGGTCTCATGGCAAAGCCCCCCCATCAACATCACAACCACCACCATGAAAGAACTACCACGATTCACCATCGGAATGGGCGACCGTTTCGCCCATCAGGGCGAGGCCCAGCTCTCCGCCGTCCAGTCCGCCGCCGGGCGCGGAGTGCCTCTCCACCCTGTCTGGAACAAGTCGAACCGCGAGCACACCCTGATCGGCACGAAGCCTGAGGATCTGCGCGCCGAGGCCGATGCCGCTGTGAAGGCCTTGAACTGGACCGCCCCCTACTTCGTGGATGCCGATCATATCAACCTGCACACGGTGGACGGCTTCCTCGCTGCGAGCGATTTCTTCACGCTGGATGTGGCCGATTATTCCGGCAAGCCGGCAAGCCCTGAGAGCATGGCGGCTTTTCTCGAAAAGCATTCCGGCCTCGTCGGCACCCATCGCCTTCCCCTGCTCGATGCGCCGCTGGAAATCACACGCGCCGACCTCGAACGCACGGCCGGAAAGTTCCTCTGGGCGATGCAGGAGGCGGGGCGAATTTACCGTCACATCGCGGCCGCCAAACCGGCCGATTCCTTTGCCGTGGAGGTCTCGGTGGATGAAACCGACACCCCGCAGACTCCGGCGGAACTACTGATCATCCTCGCCATGATCGCCGACGAGGGGATTCCCGCCCAGACCATCGCGCCCAAGTTCACCGGACGATTCAACAAGGGCGTGGATTATGTCGGCGACATCGCGGCCTTCGAGCGCGAGTTCGACGCGGATCTGGCCGTGCTGGCTTATGCGGTGCGCGAATTCGGCCTCCCCCCGACCCTCAAGATCAGCGTCCACTCCGGCAGTGACAAGTTTTCCCTCTACCCCATCATCCGACGTCTCGTGGCCCGTCACAACGCGGGGCTTCACCTGAAAACCGCCGGCACGACCTGGCTGGAGGAGGTCGCGGGTCTGGCCGAGGCGGGAGGCGAGGGCCTGGCCATCGCCAGGGAGATCTACGCCGCGGCACTGCCTCACGCGGAGGAACTCATCAAACCCTACGCCCCCGTGGTCGACATCACCATCGCGGAGTTGCCCTCCGTCGAGACGGTCAATTCCTGGTCATCGGAGGATTTCGTCGCTGCTCTCAACCACGATGCCGCCTGCCCGCAATACAACCTTCAGTTCCGGCAGTTCATCCACGTTTCCTTCAAGGTCGCCGCCGCCATGGGGACCCGCTACACTGATGCCCTCAAGGAACACCGCGGGATCGTCGGACGCAGGGTCCGTGACAATCTCCTCAGGAAACACATCGAGCCCCTCTTCTGCTAAAAAACCATGGCAACGCCGGAATCCCCTCAATCAGGAAAATCAGATCAAGGCCTCTTCGATCTTTCGGGGGAGGTCGCCGTCGTCATCGGGGCGACAGGCGTCCTGGGCGGGGCCCTTGCCGAGGGACTTGCCGCGGCCGGAGCGACCGTCGCTGTGGCGGGACGCCATGCCGGACGGGGTGGTGAGTGCGTGGATCGGATCACCGCGGCGGGGGGCAAGGCCCTCTTCGTTGCGACCGACGCCTCCTCCGAAGAGAGTCTCGTCAAAGCGCGGGAGCAGATCACCTCCGCCCTCGGTGCTCCCTCCATTCTGGTGAATGCAGCCGGAGGGAACGATCCCTCCGTGACCGTCACGCCCGACCACCCCTTCGAGAAGATCGCCGCCGATGACTGGCGTGCCAGCTTCGACCTCAATCTGGTGGGCGGCGCCCTCCTGCCGTGCCAGGTCTTCGGCCCCGGCATGGGAGAGAGAGGCAGGGGGAGCATCATCAACATCGCCAGCGTCTCCGCCCATCTTCCGCTCTCCCGCGTCGTCGCCTACTCGGCGGCCAAGGCGGCCGTCATCAATCTCACCCGGTTCCTGGCGCGGGAATGGGCCCCCCTCGGTGTCCGCGTGAATTCCATCACCCCGGGATTTTTCCCCGCCGAGCAGAACCGCAAGCTCCTCTTCAACGAGGATGGCACCCCCACCGCCCGGGCTGCCTCCATCCTCTCCCACACCCCGATGGCCCGCTTCGGTCACGCCTCCGAACTGGTCGGTGCCGCCGTGTTTCTGGCCAGCACCGGGGCAAGCGGCTTCGTGACCGGGACCGACCTCCGCGTCGACGGGGGCTTCCTCTCCCAGACCATCTGAAGACGCCCATGGAAACCGGAATCACGGATCACGGCATCACGGACGACCGGGTTGCGGAGATCATCGCCCGCGGCTGTCCCGCGGAGGAACTGCGCGGCAAGCGACTCCTCCTCATCGTGCCCGACGCCACCCGCAGCTGCCCGCTCGGGGTGGTCTTCAGGGAACTCCACCGTCAGTTGGCCGGCGAGGTGGCCGCCCTCGACGTGATGATTGCGCTCGGAACTCATCCGCCGATGGATGAGGAGGCCATCTGCAAGCGCCTCGGGATCACTGCGGAGGAACGGGCCACCCGCTATGCCGGTGTCCGACTCCTCAACCACGAGTGGGACAACCCCGCCGCCCTCCGCCGCATCGGCACGCTCACGCCCGACGAGATCAGCGAACTCTCCGGCGGGCGCTTCTCGATGGAGGTTCCCGTGGATGTCAACGCGCGCCTCTTCGACTACGATGAACTCCTCATCATTGGCCCCGTCTTCCCCCACGAGGTCGTCGGCTTTTCCGGGGGCAACAAGTACCTTTTTCCCGGAGTGGCCGGGCCGGAGATCCTGAACTTCTTCCACTGGCTCGGAGCCGTGGTCACCAACCCCATGATCATCGGGCACAAGTGGACCCCGGTGCGCAAGGTCGTCGACCGTGCGGCCGCCCTGGTCCCCGTCCCGAAGCGTTGCCTCTGCATGGTGGTCGACAAGGGCGGGCTTGCCGGCCTCTTCGCCGGGACCCCCGAGCAGGCCTGGGACGAGGCCTCCGAACTCTCCCGCAGGCTTCACATCACCTACAAGAAGCACCCCTTCCACACGATCCTCTCCTGCGCCCCGGCGATGTATGACGAGCTCTGGGTGGGGGGAAAGTGCATGTACAAGCTCGAGCCGGTGCTGGCCGACGGCGGGGAACTCATCATCTACGCGCCGCACATCCATGAGATCTCCGTGGTTCACGGCAAGCTCATCGAGGAGATCGGCTACCACTGCCGCGACTACTTCCTTGGCCAGTGGGAACGCTTCAAGGACTACCCGTGGGGAACCATCGCCCACAGCACCCATGTGCGCGGCGTCGGCACCTACGAGAACGGCGTCGAGAAATGCCGCGCCCGCGTCACCCTCGCCACCGGAATCCCCCGCGAGGTCTGCGAGCGCATCAACATGGGCTACCGCGATCCCGCCGGCATTAACCCCGACGATTACGCCGGCCGCGAGGAGGAGCGGATCCTGCTTGTTCCCAAGGCGGGCGAGATGCTTTTCCAGCTCGAGGATCCCGCACCATGGGCTTCCGGGGACTCCGGCTCACCGGGGAACTCCGAACGCCGCACCTCATGAGCCTTCATGTCGTCATGGGAGTCTCCGGCTGCGGGAAGAGCAGCGTCGCCCGGATGCTTGCCGAGGCGGGCGGTGGCGACTTTCTCGATGCCGATGACTTCCACCCTCCGGCCAACCGCGCGAAAATGGCCGCCGGGATCCCGCTTCAGGACGAGGACCGATGGGGTTGGCTCGACCTGCTCAATGCCGAACTGGCCTCCCGGTCAGACTCCTCACGCCCGACCTTCCTCGCCTGCTCCGCACTGCGCCGTGTCTACCGTGAGCGCCTCTCCTCCGGCCTGCCCGGCCTGCGCTTCATCTACTTAAAGGGATCCAGGGAGTGCATCCGGACGCGCCTGGAAGCGCGCACCGGTCATTTCATGCCCGCGGCGCTGCTTGAGAGCCAGTTCGCCACCCTCGAGGAGCCTCATGAAGGGGAGGCCCTGATCGTCCCCATCGATCAACCCCTCGACGAGGTTGTCCGCTCGGCGCTGGAGAGTCTCGGGAGCCTGTCTTCCTGATTTCTGATTTCTGATGACGCATCATCCCGCCCTCTACCGGAACCATCCATGAGTAACAACCGCCCCTTCATCCACGAGGACTTCCTTCTGGACACACCGACTGCCCGCGAACTCTACCATCGACACGCGGCCGACCTCCCGATCATCGACTACCACTGCCATCTGCCGCCGAAGGAAATCGCTGATGACATCCGCTGGGAGAACATCGCCACTCTTTGGCTCGGGGGTGACCATTACAAATGGCGGGCGATGCGAACCGCCGGTGTCAACGAACGCTACTGCACGGGCGATGCACCTCCTTGGGAAAAGTTCGGGCAATACGCCGCAACGATGCCCAAGCTGCTGCGCAATCCCCTCTACCACTGGTCCCACATCGAACTTGCGCGTTATTTCGGAATCAGCGACCGCCTGCTCAATCCCGAAACCGCGCGCGGCATCTACGACCAGTGCAACGAGCTTCTGGCCCAGCCCGGTTTTTCCTGCCGTGGGTTGATGAGGAAATCCAAGGTCGAGGTCGTCTGCACGACGGACGATCCGGTGGATTCATTGGAACACCATGCCGCGATCGCCGCCGATGCCTCCTTCGACACCCAAGTGCGTCCTACATGGCGTCCCGACAAGGCCCTCCTCGTCGACCAACCCGCCGCTTTCACCACATGGCTTGAGCTTCTCGAGAAGGCCTCGGGGGTCGCCATCAGCACGCTATCCGATTTCATGCAGGCCCTACAGAACCGTCACGACTTCTTCGCCTCGCGCGGTTGCCGTCTCTCCGACCGGGGAGTGGACACCATCTGGGCCGAGGATTGCACGGAGAGCGAGGCGGCCTCGATCTTTGCCAAGGCGCGGGCGGGAGGCGCCGTCACACCCGATGAGGCACTCCGCTACAAATCATACATGCTCCACGAACTGGCCGTGATGGATGCGGCGAAGGGGTGGACCATGCAGATCCACTACGGGGCAATCCGGAACAACAACAGCCGGATGAAGAAACTGCTCGGTCCCGATTGCGGATTCGACTCCATCGGCGATATGCCCGTTGCGGCGACATTGGCCAAACACCTCGATCGGCTCGACCTCGCCGGGAGCCTGCCGAAGACGATCATCTACAACCTCAATCCGCGCGACAACGAACTCATCGCGACGATGCTCGGGAATTTCCAGGACGGCATCACGGCCGGCAAGATCCAGTTCGGCAGCGGTTGGTGGTTCCTCGATCAAATCGACGGCATGAGGCGGCAGATCGAGAGCCTCTCGCAGCTCGGCCTTCTCAGCCAGTTTGTCGGCATGCTCACCGACAGCCGTTCCTTCCTCTCCTACACCCGGCACGAATACTTCCGCCGCCTGCTCTGCAACATCCTCGGCGATGACATCGAGCGCGGTCTTCTGCCCGACGACATTGCGTTGGTCGGAAGTATGGTGGAGGACATCAGCTACCGCAACGCCCGGCGCTACTTCGGGTTCTACGAGAACCCATAAGCGCTCCCAATCCAACATGGCGAGGCTGGCTACGGCTGGATGGAGGCAAGGGCATTCGCCCATTCCTCTCCGTTGCCTGCGCTCCAAACCTTCCTGCCATTGACCAACAACTAAAACATCACCACCATCACCAAACACTCACGCCATGTGTTCCCTATGTCTTGACCTGTGACTCATATTTCATAATTCATACTTTTTTGCATTCTTCCTTCGAGGTCGAAGGGGCAGGCCTTCCCTAGAATCAATTTTGCTTAGAATCCATGACATCACCGACGCACCTGCGTTGTGAATTTTTCCCCAACCCGCTCGGGATCGACATTCCAAGTCCCCGGCTGGCCGGTTGAGCCGACTGAACCATTTTGTCAGCCGCGCCCATAAACTGAAAGCAGCACTCCTATTTTTCAAAAATCCAGCATCATCAAATGAAACAAAACATCCACTTCAACACCCAGCATTCACCCATCGGAGCGTTCGCCAGTTTTACCCTCGGCGCCAAAGGAGCAAAGGGCGGCCTCGGTCTGGAACTCGGCAAGCCGGCCGACCAGAATGTCTTCATCGGCCTCGCGGACGGGGAGAGCATCACCTGCCTGCCGTTCTTTCAGGAGACGGCGGATGACAGCGCCCGCTTCGATGTGGAGGCCGGGGCGGTCCAAAAGCGCGTGGTTCCGCGCTCATGGCCCGACAAGGCGATCCGGCGCGAATTCTCCGCCGGTTCCGACACCTGGACGGCGGGGGATCTGACCTTCGCCATCCATACCCCGGCGATGGCTGCACCCGAGCCCGGAAAGGTTTCCGACAAGGATCTTCGACTTGCCTATGTGCCCGCCTTGACCGTGGAGCTGACGGTGGACAACACGCGCTCGAAGAAAGACCGCTTGGCGATCTTCGGCTTTCAGGGCAACGACCCGGTGCGCGGAATGCGGCTCGTCGAGGGGTTGGAAAAAATCACCGGCATCGCCTGCGGGGATACCCTGGCCATCGCCAGCGACTCGCCGGGTGTCCACTCCGCGCTGGGATTCAGCGTCGAGGACATTCTCGGGGAGAGCGATCCCTTCAATCATTCCTTCGGCATCGGCGGCGTGGGCCTTTTGGTGTGCAGGGCCAAGGCAGGAAAGAAGCAGACCTTCCGCTTTGCGGTTTGCTTCCACCGTGCGGGGCAGGCCACCACGGGTCTGAACACACGCTACCACTACACGCGCTATTTTTCCGATATCGAGGCCGTCGCCGCCTATGCGTTGGAGAACTTCGGTGCGTTGAAAAAACGGGGCGATGCGTTCGACAAAAAACTCGCCAAGGCCAAACTCGGCGAAGCCCGTTCCTTCATGCTCGCGCAGGCCGTGCACAGCTACTACGGCAGCACGCAGTTTCTGGAATTCGAAGGCAAGCCGCTCTGGGCGGTGAACGAGGGGGAATACCGGATGCTCAACACGCTCGACCTCACGATCGACCAGCTCTTCTTCGAGATGGAGATGAATCCCTGGACCGTGCGCAACGAACTCGACTGGTTCCTCCGGCGTTATTCCTACACCGACACCGTGCGTTTTCCCGGCGATGCGACCGAGTATCCGGGCGGTATCACCTTCACGCACGACATGGGCATCACCAACCATTTCTCGCCACCGCAGCGCTCGGTCTATGAAAAGAGCGGGCTCCACGGCTGCTTCTCCCACATGTCGCACGAGGAGTTGGTGAACTGGCTCGTCTGCGCCCTCGTCTATGTGAAGCAATCCGGCGACACGGCCTGGCGCAAAAAGAACCTCCCCACATTCCAAAAAATCCTCACCAGCCTGCTCAACCGCGACCATCCCGATCCCGCGCAGCGCGACGGCGTGATGTCGCTCGACAGCTCGCGCTGCGCCGGCGGCAGCGAGATCACGACTTACGACAGCCTCGATGTCTCGCTCGGTCAGGCCCGCAACAACCTCTACCTTGCCGTGAAATGCTGGGGCAGCTATGTCGGCCTGGCCGATCTATTTTCAGCCATCGGCGACAAGAAACGCGCGGCCACAGCCCTTGATCAGGCCCGCCGCGCGGCGGCGACCATCAGCGCCACCGCCGACAAAAACGGACTCCTGCCCGCTATCCTTCACGAGAATGTGGAGAGCCGCATCATTCCGGCCATCGAGGGTCTTGTGATCCCGCACGCCCTCGGCCTGAAAAAAGCGCTCTCGCCCGATGGCGAATTCGGCCCCCTCATCGCCTCACTCCGCCGCCACCTGCGTGGCGTGCTCAAGCAGGGGATTTGTCTCTTTCCGGACGGAGGTTGGAAGATCAGCTCGACCAGCAACAATTCCTGGCTCAGCAAAGTCTACCTCTGCCAGTTCATCGCCTCCGAAATCCTCGGGGAAAAGCCCGGCAAGGCCGGCGTCGTTGCGGACCAAGCCCACGCCGCTTGGCTGCTCGACGAGAAAAATAACTATTGGGCATGGAGCGACCAGATCGTGAGCGGCGAGGCCAAAGGGAGCAAATACTACCCGCGCGGCGTCACCTCTATCCTCTGGCTCAAGGAAAAACAGCGCGCCTGAAGCCTCTTTTAAGAAACCCATTTCAACAATGAAACACCAATCAAAAAACATCTTCGGCGGCGAGATCCAATACTTCCGCCTAGAGAAACGCTACTGGAAGCCGATCCTTCAGAAATTCAAGGACGCCGGTCTCAAAAATGTCACCACCTATGTTCAGTGGGCCACGCATCTGGTAGGGCCACCAAGCGCCGAGCATCCGGCGGGCGAGCTCGATTTCGAGGGCCGGACGAATCCGAATCTCAACCTCTACCATTTCCTCGATCTGGTGCACGAGATGGGACTGGAACTCAACTTCCGTTGCGGCCCGTTTTGTTGCAATGAAATGATCCATGGCGCCTATCCCGAATGGCTCATCATGGGCGATCCCTCGATCATGGTCTGGGATTACCAGAATCGCACGACGCAGGGCTACTGGATCGGCAAACGGGAGGGTTCCCAGCCCTCCTATCTGCATCCCGAGTATCTCGCCTGGTGCCGGAAGTGGATCAACGAGGTGGACAAGATCATCAAGCCCCGCCTCAAATCCAACGGCGGCTTCATCACGATGGTGAACCTCGACAACGAGGTGAGCTACATCGTCCAGGACGGCATGCTCACCAGCGACTACAACCCCGTGAACGTCGGTCGCGGCGGGTTCTACCACCGGTTCCTCACTGATAAATACGGCAACGCCGCCGCTCTCCCTTATCCGCAAAAATACCCCTCCATCGAGGATGTGCAGCCTCCGCGGCAGGTCCCTGACGAGGTGGGCGACGACTTTGCATGGTATGCCGACTGGTGCGAGTTCAAGACCTGGGCCATGTCGAAATACATCGCCGCCCTGCGCGAGATGCACGAGGCGAACGGCGTGAAGGAGGTGACCTTCATGACGAACTTCAACCCGCACCGTCCCGAGGGCGTGCCGACTCGCATGACCGAGTTCGAGAAAGCCACCGGCCCGCTCGGTATCGCGGGCTACGATTTCTACCGCGGCACCTTCATGAGCTACTCGGGCTATCAGTCGATGGCCCGCGTGCTCAAGCTCATGAACGCGACGCTGCGTTACACCTGGTCGGCCGAGTTCATGAGCGGCACTTGGGAGCGCGCGCTGAAATCCCGCGTCTCGTACGACCACATGCGCTTCATGGCCCTCTGCGCGCTGGCGCAAGGCTGCAAGGCGCTTTCCTGGTTCATGTTTCATGACCGCGACTGCTGGGGCGACTCCCCGGTCAGTTCCCATGGCCACGCACGTCCGAGTCTGGCCGTGCTCCGGTCGGTCAAAAAGCTCGCCTGCGAGACGATCAAAGGCTGGGACGACCTCGTTCCCGCCACCGATCTCGCGGTCATCTATGACCTCACCAGCCACCAGCATTCCTACATCGGCGATCCATCGCCCTGCAACGACAACGCCCTCTATGTCGGCGAACCCAGGGTGGACGGTGCCAAGTGCGGCCAGGCTTCGCGTGAATACGAGGGTCTTTTCCGAGTCGTCGAGCATACCGGCCGTCAGGCCTCGGTGATCGATCCCGTGCACTCCGTGGCGAAGCTCGGAGCGGCACCTCTGGTCATCCTGCCCGGCTCACCCGTCATCCACAGCGTCACGGCACAGGCCTTGGAACAATATGTTCACGACGGCGGTAAACTCGTCGTCTCGGGAACATGGCCCGGTCGCAACGATTCCGGCGCCGTCATCACCTTTCTCGGCGGCGCTCCCGCGAAGTCCGGCGAACCGCTTGCAAAAGGCAAGGGAAGCATCTGGTGGATGCCGGTAGGCCTCGGATCCGGTCAACCGGAGGAGGATTCGCTGGAGTCGATCGCCTGGCTCTCCGCCCTGCTCGACAAGGAAACGCCGGCGCCCAAAGTCCGCGTGGAACCCGAAGGCACGGTCACCTGGGTCGATTGGAACAGCGGCAAGGACATGAAGTCCGAGGGCGGCCACTGCGTTTACAAACAACCGCGCAACCTCTTCAGCGCCGTCCTGCACGAGGGACCGGAGGATCGGATTCTCTTTGCCCTGAACCATTATCCCGAAGCCGCCCGGGCGAAGGTCACTTTCGCCGACAAATCGGCCACCGGTCTCGTGGATCTCGAATCCGGCGAAACCATTCCGGTCACGGATGGATGCGCCCTCATCGATCTCGACCGCAAATCCGGCTCCGTCTTCCGCGTGGTTTAATACCATTTCCATGATTAGTCTGGTGGAATTAGCGAAGGGATTTTGGTGATGGGCTAGGCGGAAGACCGAGGGCTATCTGAAGATAACCCGAGGGATGACAACAACGCCCATCGCCGAAAGAACCAGCGAATTCAACCGGAATAAGAGTGGAGATGGTATAAGGAAGCGCGCCAACAGGCCTGGATCGTTCATCCGGATGGTGAGTCCCAAAAAAGGTTGGGCTCCTCGCTGTTTCCAGTGGGTGAAGATTGGAAGTATGAAAGAAGGAATCGGTCCCGAGGGATTTTTAAACCACCGAGGGCATAGCCGAGAGACCGAAGAGGGCTGAAGCTAGGGAATTCCCTAGGGGCGCCGTCTTTTTTTCCTCTGTGTTTTCACTGTTCTCTGTGGTCAATATTCATTCCAGCAATCATGAAAATCCTGTTCCAAGGTGACTCGATCACCGACGCCTTCCGCAAGCCGGAGGATCTGAACCTCTCTCCATCCCTTGTCCACCGAGCTTGGACCGCGCGCACGAAGCCTGCCTCGGCATACCAGGGCGGTGATGTTTCAGCCTGGCAAAGCGAGTTACGGGGGAAGTTGGCTGACTTGATCGGCTACATGAAATTCGTCCCCGAGCCCGTTCCGCTGAATGTGCGGACGATTTGGAAGAGGGAGCATCCGCTGGGGACGATTGAGAAAATTGTGTTCACCTCTGAACCCGGTGCCGATGTGCCGGCTTATGTCTGCCTGCCCAAATCTGCCCAGCCCCCATACAATTTCTTCATCTGCCTGCAAGGGCATACCACCGGCATGCACAATTCGATCGCAGTCAACTTCGAGGACGAATCTGTCGCGATGGCGGTGGACGGTGACCAGGATTTCGGGATCGGCTGCATGGCGCGTGGCATCGCGGCGTTGTGCGTTGAACAACGCTCGTTCGGGGAAAGGCAGGAACGCCTGCAGTGGCAGCATCTCGATTATCTGTGCCACCAGGCGGCAATGAACGCTATGTTGGTCGGGTCGACGCTGCTGGCCGAGCGCGTTTATGATATCGATCGTGCCATCGATTATCTTGAGCAGCGCGGTGATGTGGCTATGAACAAAGTCGGTCTGATGGGAGAGTCCGGTGGAGGCACGACAACACTGTTCGCGGCAGCGCTCCTTCCACGGGTGCAAGCCGCAATGCCCGCCTGCTGCTTCTCCACTTTTGCCGCGTCCATTCAGGCGACATTCCACTGTGTTTGCAACTATGTGCCAAATCTGCTCCTGCATGCGGAAATGGGCGACATAGCGGGACTGATCGCGCCCAAGCCACTTGTCATTGTAAATGGCAAGTGCGACGGGATATTCCCTATCGGACCCGCCCAAGCCGAATTTGCAAGGGTGCAGGAGATTTACCAGGCGGTTGGATCTCCGGAGAATTGCCGGCATGTGATCTGCGACGGAGGACACCGCTTTTACGCCGACGATGCCTGGCCGGTAATGCTGGACATGTTGAAAATACCAACGAGTCCAAAATCCTGACGCTTCCTGCAAAACAATCATGAAAATCCTGTTCCAAGGTGACTCGATCACCGACGCCTTCCGCAAGCCGGAGGAAATCAACCCCGCCTATCAACTCGGCAACGGCTACGCCTTCCTCGTGGCCTCGCACCTCGCGGCCACACGCCCCGACCGCGGTTGGGAGTTCGTCAACAGGGGCATCAGCGGACACAAGGTCGCCGAGATCGCCGCGCGATGGGAGGCCGATGCCCTGCAAATCGCACCCGATCTCCTCTCGCTGCTGGCCGGTGTGAATGACACCCAGAATTTCTGCAAATACACCCACTCCGACGCGAGTCTGCCTGAAGAGGAGAAGGCCCGCAGGGACGCCGAGGCCTTCGCGAAGTTTCAGGAGAACTACGCCTGGCTCCTGGATTCCGTCCTGGAGCGCAAGCCGGAGACGAAAATCCTGCTTCTCGAGCCGTTCCTGCTCGAGGTGGATGTGGTCACTCCCTACTGGCGGGAGCATCTCTCCCGCCGCCGCCAAGAAATCGCCCGCATCGCGGGGGAACGCGGCTTGCCGCTTGTTCCGCTTCAGGAAATCTTCGATGACGCCTGCCTGCGCGCCCCCGCCGCCCACTGGGCCTACGACGGGATTCATCCCACACACGCCGGCGCCCGTCTCATTGCCGATGCATGGCTCCAGGCCGCCGAAAACCACGGTCTCCTTCGCTGAGGCCAATCCGCCGAATCCCATGATCAATGTCCTCGAACACGGCGTCGTGCCCGACGGCGCCACCCTGAACACCCGGGCCATCCAGACTCTCATCGACGAATGCGCCCGCGCGGGCGGCGGCTCCGTTGTTTTTCCCGCCGGACGCTACCTCTGCGGCGGATTGGAACTGCGCGACGACATCCATCTCCATTTCGAGGCCGGTGCCGTCCTTCTCGGGAATCCCGACCTCGCCGATTACACGCATTACAACCCGTCGCCCGTGCCCTTCTACGAAGGCCGCAACGGCGTGCGTGCCCTTCTCTTCGCGCATAAGGCCAAACGCATCCGCTTGAGCGGAGCCGGCACCGTTGACGGGCAGGGGGGCTTGCTGGTGATGAGGCCGGGGGATCTCTGGACCGCAGTGCCCAGGAACATCCTCTTCATTGAATGCGAGGATGTGGTGGTCGAGGGACTTCGCTTGCTCAACTCGGGCTTTTGGATGCAGCACTACCTGAAATGCGTGAAGGTGCGCCTGCGGGGACTTGATGTTTTCAATCATCATGGTTTTTGCAACAACGACGGATGCGATATCGATTCCTGCACCGATGTGGTGGTGAGCGACTGCGTGATCGATTCCCACGACGACGCCATCTGCCTGAAATCCGGCGCCGACCGGCCCACGGAGAATGTCGTCGTCACCAACTGCCTGACACGCACGCATTGCAACCACTTCAAGACCGGCACCGAGTCCAACGGCGGCTTCCGCAACATCACCGTGTCGAATCTGCAGATGGTGCCAAGCCTCGTCGAGGAGACCGGCACGGGCACTCAGGGTGGCGACTGGCGCGGCGCCTGCGGGATCGCCATCGGCTGCGTCGACGGCGGCATGCTGGAAAACATCTCCGTCAGCCATGTCCAGATGGATCAGGTCCGCGTCCCGTTCTTCATCAAGCTCGGGGATCGCGGCCGGGTCGCCTCCGGTGAAAAGGAGGAAATCCCGGTCCAGTTCGCCCGCAACATTTCAATATCCCATGTCTCCGCGCGCCGGGCCGGACCGCGCGGCGGATACATCATGGGCCTGCCCGATGAGCCGGTACGGGGCGTCCGCATCGCGAATTGCGACCTGGAATTCGAAGGGGGAGGGGACGACGCCCTCGCCGAATCGAGCGTGGAGTCCAAGCGCGATTCCTATCCCTCCTGCGACGCCTTCGGCATGCTCCCTTCCTACGCCCTCTTTTTGAGGGACGTCGAGGATGTGAAACTCTCGAATCTCGTCTTCCGCACGATCGCCCCCGACGCGCGCCCGGCACTCCGCTGGCAGCGCGTTCGGAATCTGGAAATCGACTCCGTGCGGGAGAAAAATCCCTGAGTTGGCGCCCATTGATTTCATCCCGGATTTTCGTGATCCCCCACTCAGCATCCACCACAGCGCGATGCGCTGGGTACCATGCCTGTATTTCGCTAGCAGCCTCCAGCCTTCAGTCTAGAGCGGTTTTAGAAAAGGTGTAGCCACAAGGTGCACAAAAAACACAAGAGGGATGAAGGAAGGGATCACCTGGTAATTTCGTGGTGAAGTGTTTTGGCAGAAGGTTTGATTGATCACACGTTCAGAAGATGAAGCCCAGTCGGATAGGTGCTATTTTCCTGTGCCTCTTGTGCATCTTGTGGCCATGACTCAACTCATTTTTATCCCCTTCATCCCCTTTATCCCTGTGAAAACCTCCATGCATCTCTATCCCTGTTTTGCTTGCCCGGTCGTTGCTTCGCAACCGTTGGATCCTGATAAAATCCTTGGTACATCCTCCCCTCTGATGCATTTTTTGTGTTTACCCAAATGACCGCTTCAACCGACTGGTTCACCGAAGCCCGCTACGGGCTCTTCATCCACTACGGCCTCTACTCCCTGCTCGGACGCGCGGAGTGGGTCTGGAACCGCGAGGAGATTCCGCTGGAGGAATACAAGCAGCTCGCCGCCCGCTTCACCGCGAAGGATTTCGATGCCGACAGGCTCTGCCGCATGGCGGTGGATGCCGGCATGCGCTATGTCGTGCTCACGACGATGCATCACGAGGGGTTCAGGCTTTATCCGACCGAACTCTCGGATTTCCACATCGGCAACAGCGGTGCGGCCGGACGCGATCTCGTCGCCGAGATCATCGCCGCCGCCCGCAAGCACGGCCTCAAGGTCGGGCTCTACCACAGCCTCAACAACTGGTATGACCAGCCCGACTCGGTCGCCGCGCTGGAGGATCCCGCCGCCTACGAGAAGTTCATCGCCGCCACGCACGCGCGCATCCGCGAGCTGGTGACCCGCTACAACCCGATCGACATCCTCTGGTATGACGGCTGGTGGCCGTTCAACGCCGATGGCTGGCAGGCGGAGAAGATGAACGCCATGGTCCGCGGGATCCAGCCGCACATCCTCTTCAACGGCCGCAACGGCCTGCCGGGCGACTTCGCCACGCCTGAGCAGCACCTCAGCGCGCCGAATCCGTGGCGCCCGTGGGAAGCCTGCGTGACGATGAACGAGAGCTGGAGCTTCCATGCCGGCGACCATGAATGGAAAACCGAGTCGCAGGTCCTCGACATGCTCACCCGCTGCGCGCAGGGGAACGGTAACCTGCTTTTCAATGTCGGGCCCACGCCGGAGGGCGTCGTGCCGGAGCCCTGCACCCGTGTGCTGCACCGCGTCGGCGAGTGGCTCCGCAAAAACGGCGAGGCGATCTACGGCACCGAACTCTTCACCTTCAGCCTGCAGGAACGCGGCAACCATCGCGGCGACTGGAATTTCCACGGCCCGATGACAGTGAAGGGAAATTCCCTTTTCTGGCTGCTGCGCCGCTCTCCCGGCGACAAGGCGACCCTCGGCGGACTGCAGAACAAGGTCCTCTCCGTGAGCCGCCTCGACAACGGCGAGGCTCTGCCCTTCACCCAGACCGGCACACGCGTTCAGATCGCCAATGTGCCCGCAACCGACGAGACCGGCCTCTGGCCCGTGCTGAGGATCGAATGCGATAGCGCCCCCGTGGTTTACCAAACCGGCGGGCTCCGCATCCCGAAAGCCCCTCATCCCCACTACGACCCGTGCCCCTCGGACATCGCTCACTAAAACCATGACCACTCCTTTCAATGTCAAATCCGCCGGCGCCAAAGGCGACGGCATCACCGATGACACGGCAGTCTTCCAGAAGCTCCTTGATCTCGCGGCGGAGAGCCAGGCGACGGTCGAGGTTTCGCCGGGAACCTATTGCGTAGGCCGGCTGAAGGTTCATCCCAACACCGGTATCACCGGCTCGCCCGCCTATGCCTGGAAGGGAAACGGAGGATCCACGCTCAAGCTCATCGATCCCGCCGCCCCCTGCCTGCTCGATCTCACGCTCGCCATCGGCGCGCGCGTCAACGGACTCTGCCTCGATGGACAGCATCTCGGCGAGGGAGTGCACGGCATCCTGGTGGACAAGCCGGACTACGGCACCACCGAGGACAGCCCGCTCATCGAGGGCTGCAAGGTCTCGCGCTTCAGCGGCGACGGAGTGCGCCTGAGCCGGATCTGGTGCTTCCGGGTCCGAGGCAACATGTTTTCCGAAAACAAGGGGCACGGCCTCTCCGTGCGCGGTTGGGACGGATTCGTCCTCGATAACTGGTTTTCCCTCAATGGCGGTGCCGGCTACGCGAGTATCGGCGAGAATAACGCCGTCACCATCACCGGCAACAGGATCGAGTGGAACCAACTCGGCGGCCTGCGCATCCTCAACGGTTCCCATTACAACATCACCGGAAACTACATCGACCGCAGCGGCCCGGGAATCCTCTTCGCGGCCACACCGGACAATCCGGTCGTGACCGACCGCATAGTCGGCCGAGTCGGTTACACGACCATCACCGGCAACATGATCTACCGCAGCGGCCGTCCCGTCTGGAACCGCCCGGGCGAGGATTGCAGCGCCCACATCGTTCTCATCGGCGCGCGCGGCGTCACCGTCGCCGCCAACACCATGGTTGCCGGACTCGATGACGAGAACAACGAGGGCAGCACCGGCTTCAGCCGGGAGGAGAACTGGTCGCCCGATTTCGGGGTCGTGGCGCAGGCCCTGCGGAATGTGGTGATCAAGGACAATGTCATGGACTCCGGAGCGCTCAAGGAACTCATCCTCGACCGCGGAGGCCACGGGCCGGGCGTGCTGATCAAGGACAACCCCGGCGAACTCTTCGAAAAGCCGACACCCCGGCGATAACCGAACCTCACCCCCTTTCGGAAAGCCCCGATCCACCGAGGCCCTGATGCCCTGAGGCATGGATGCCGGGGAGGATTGGCGCCCATCGCCGAAAGACTCAGCAGATTCCTGCCGGAAAAAAGAGCTTTTTGACAGATCACCACGAAGAGCATGAAGGAGTGAACAGGGGGGTTGATGTGAACATTCCTTCCTCCCTCTTGTGCCTCTTCTGCATTTTGTGGCAATGACTCAAATTAATTTGGCTATAGCGCGACAACCCGTTCTTGCCAAAAAGCTGCCGCCGCAAATGAAGAGGCGATGAGGCGCGGCGCAAACGGGATCGGACCGCGTGCGCGACGCCGGTTTCATTTTAGTGAGCGTTCTTGTAACGAGTGGAGGCGCCACGGGCGGCCATCACTTCCGGATAGGACCGGGTAGGGTCGGCATAGCGGTTGCCGCCAAGGTCGCGCCCCTTTGCCAGGTAGACCTGATGCGCGCCGGCGAATTTCTCTTCATTGAATTTGCAGGCGGTGCTGGCAAAACGCATCGTCCATCCGCAGCGGCGGATCTGCGAGGTATTCGGTTCGCTGCCGTGCATGATACGGGAATCATGCAGTGAGCATTCGTTGGCCTGAAGCTCGATGCAAACCTGACGCTCGTCTTCGCGCTGTTCCTTTTTGATTTCGGTGCCGAAGACGCTCGTTGCCATATCAACGGCATCGTAGTCGGAAAATCCCTTCTGTCCCTCGACATGCGTGCGGGGAATGACCTTCATGCAGCCGTTGACTTTGGTGGAGGGATCGATCGCCAACCAGACGGTGACAACTTCCATCGGGTCGATCTGGCCTTTCCAGTAGGCGGAGTCCTCATGCCAAGGGACGCGCTTGCCATTGCCCTTCGGCTTGCAGATGAAGTGGGTGGAGAAGAGCGCGATGTCGGGACCGACGATCGGCTCGACAAGGGCGAGGATGTTTTCATCGAAGGCATACTTCAGCAACTCGGGATGCATGAAGTGGGGAACATCCATGGCCTCGGGACGCTCGTCGGCCGGAAGGTTGGCAAGGATACCCTCGAAGCAGTTCTTCAGGGATTGAAAGCGGTCTGCTGGCAGAACCGGTTTGTTGAATACGAAGTATCCGTCATTGCTGTATTGCGCAACTTCGTCGGCATTGAGGCGTGGCGGGACTATGGTGGATGTGGTGCTCATAAGGATTCCGATCAAAGCATGGGTGGAAAAAACATTCTTCCGCTGGGGATGTTTTTTATTATGCTATAGCGGCATTTGCCATTAACCATGAATCGGCTCCCTCTGAAACGCTTTGTGCCCGCCGGTCAGCATTATCACTATGCCAGCGGCTTTTTTGACTCTTCGGTTCCAAGCAATTTTCACGATCACGATTTTTATGAAATCTTCTGGGTCGAGGAGGGCGAGGGAGTGCATCACATCAACCACCGCAAACGCTCTCTCCGGGAAGGAATGGTCGTGCTGGTGAAGGATACCGACATCCACGCGCTTAGTGCTGGAGCGGAAAAGACGATGCGTATTGTAAATCTGGCCTTCTCCAAGCGCTGCTGGGAGGAGTTGTTGAAAAGATACTTCCCTGAAGAAAAAGATCCGATGCAACTCTCATCGCCATCGAGAGAAATTCCTCTTCGGCATGAGGACTTTCTTGCCATCAGGCGACAGTCCCAGCGCCTGAACTCAGCCGTCCGTTCACGGGCGCAGTTGGATCTTTTTCTGCTCGAAATTTTATTTCTGAGATGCCACTCCGCAGATTCGGAGACACCACGCCCTGCGGTTCCCGATTGGCTGGATGCCGCATGCCATGGAATCAGGAAAACCGAGCATCTCCCCCAGGGCATTGAGTCTTTCTACCGCCTTGCCGGACGCAGTCCCGATCATGTCGCGCGGGCATGCCGCACCCATCTCGGCATCAGCCCCACGGAGATCGTGAATGCGGCCAGACTCGAACACGCCGCCGCAAGACTTTCCGGCACGGATGACACGATCCTTCACATCGCAGACGACTGCGGACTCCCTAATCTGGCTCACTTCTACAAACTCTTCGCCGCCCGTTTTGGAACCACGCCACGCCGATACCGCATGCAGGCCCGCCTCATTGTCGGTCGGGATTCATTGGGTAAACAGGATTCCAAATAAGCCTGAATCGTGCGACGGAGTAAGGTAAAGGAATCATCCGGGTGATTTGGGATCATCCGCAGAAAGTGTGTTTATCCCGTGGCCTGAGGTGAAATGAAGGGTTCGGATCACAGGATCGATCGAAGCAAGGGGGGTAGATTATTCACCACGAAGGGCACGAAGAACACGAAGGAGTGAACACGGAGTTTGATGATTTATCCAATCTGGTGAGAGGAAGGGCCATCGAGGTACATCGAACATGTTCGTTCTTTGATCCCTTGGTCTCTTTCCTCCCCTTCGTGTGCTTCGTGGTTTAAAAAATGCAGTCTGCAGAGGCCAGACAGACATCAGCTTAAAAGGCTTCATTTCCTCCGCCTTTCTGAGTCCGGTCTTCTTTTCTGCCCTAAAAAATCCGATTGTTCTCTGTGTTTCACTTTTTTATTGCCGCTGATATATCAAATGGTATTCCAATGGCTCCATGAATTCTCTGCGGGCCATAACACGCAATGTGGGGACTCCCTCCACGATGAAGCAGCGGGCTTACACGGATATTTTGAATCGTATTCTCGATGGGCGTTACTCCCCCGGTCATTTGCTGAACCGGCGCGGAGTCGCGCAGGAGCTCAGGATGAGCCCGGCACCGGTTCATGAGGCCATGATCGAGCTGGAATGCGCCGGGCTTGTCGAGGCGCTGCCGCGCCTCGGTACACGCGTGCGCCATGCGCGGGTGGAGGATCTGCGCGGGCATTTGATCGTCCGCGAGGCTCTGGAATGCCAAGCCGCCCGCATGATCTGCGGTGATCCGGTGAGGAACCGCTTGGAGACACTGCGGCCGCTGGCCCATGCGGCCGATTGCAGAGAACTGCCCTACTCCGAGCGCGCCCGTCACGAAGTGGAGTTTCATATCGCCTTGGTGGAACTGGCCGACTGCCCCGCATTGCTGCGCGAGTATCGCCGGGTGATGCAGATCGGGTTGTTTTACCGCATCAATCTCCTGATGCCGATGCAGGCCGGGGAACCGGTCAATACCCATGCCTCGCTGCTTGAGGAGCTTGCCGCCAGCAAGCCGAATGCCGCCGCCGACGCGGTGAGGCGCCATGTCTGGTCGGGAAAATCCGATGCCCTCAAGGCATGAGGCATGAGGCATGAGGCATCATGAGCGCAACCCTTGAAAACACTCATCGACTCCAAAACACAATGAACCAAGCAACACAAACACCATTCCAACTCATCGCCGCCCCGTTCACTCCCATGAAACCGGGCGGGGCTGTCGATCCAGACCGGGTGAAGCCCTATTACGAATTCCTGCGCGAACGCGGGGTGGACGGCGCGTTCGTCTGCGGAACCACGGGTGAGGGCGCCCTGATGACCGCCGAGGAGCGCAAGCAGGTGGTCGCGGCCTGGACGGCCGCCCGTGGGAGCGATCAATCGTTCCGTATCTTCGCCCACGCGGGTAACGATTGTCCGGCGGTTTCCGTCGAGTTGGCGCGGCACGCGGCGGAATCCGGCGCGGATGCCGTGGCGATGCTCTCGCCCACATTCTTCAAGCCCGGCAGCGAGGAGGCCGCGGTTGCCCAGGCGGAGGAAGTCGCCGCCGCCGCGCCGAACCTGCCCTTTTACTACTACCACATCCCCTCGATGACCGGCCTCGCGCTGTCGATCCCGCGCCTGATCGAGTCGGCCATCCAGCGGATTCCCAACTTCGCGGGCGTCAAGTTCACCCACGCTGATCTCGGGGAATACCTCGACTGCCTCTCCCTCGCCGGAGAGAAGCTCGAGATCCTTTTCGGCCGCGACGAGTTGCTGCTCTTCGGACTAGCGGCGGGCGCGACCGGTGCGGTCGGAAGCACTTACAATTTCATGGCGCCCCTTTACCGGAGCCTGATCGCCGCGCACGGGCGGGGGGATGCCGTCGAGGCGCGCCGGCTCCAGATGGAATCCCGCCGGCTCATCTTCAAGATCGTCTGCCACGGCGGACTGGCCGGGCAGAAAGTCGCCATGGCCGCGGCCGGCTTCGATTGCGGTCCCTGCCGTCTGCCGCTCCCGCGCCTGGATGCCGGGCAGGTCGCGTCCATCCAAGACCTGTTCAAATCCCTGCCGCCCGAACTTCAATGAAACTGATCCCTGTTCGTATCCTCCGCGTGAGCGACTCGATTGCGAGCAGGTTTTATCCGGGCAGCATCTCACCATGAAGAGCGCGAAGCACACGAAGGAATGAAGATGGAGTTTGATGCACACATTCCTTCTTGCATTCCTTCGTGGTGAAAAAACCACAGCCTTCACCAACCATGTTAACAATAAATGAACCTTTCAATATGAAGCGCGCAAAATACATCGCTCAACCCGAAACATTCGTCCGCCACACTCCCCAGCGCTCCTTCATCGGGCCGGGCACCTTTCTTCTGCCCGACGGGGAGATCCTCATGGTGGCACCCTGGGGTCGCCCGCCGGCGAATTTCGAACAGCTCGCCGCCACTTTTCCCGTTCCCATGACCTACCGCAGCCGCGATGGGGGTCGCACCTGGCGGGAGGATGGACGCCTGAGGATGGAGTGGAATGTGACCGGCATGCTCTCCGATGGCGGGATCACATTCCTGCGCCTGCAGGACGGCCGGTTGGCTTTTCTCGGGCACCGCCATGTGGAGGGGCTCCACGGTGGCGGTCTGCCAGTGATTTCTTTTTCCAATGACGATGGCCGGACATGGACGCCCGCGCGCACGATCGGCGAGCCCGAAGGCGTCTGGTATGTGATGAACGACCGGATGATCCAGATGAAGAATGGCCGGCTCGTCGTTCCGGTTTCGCACATGCCCCAGGGAATGGGCACCTATGAGGGCGACTGCAACCTGGGCCTCTGCTTTTTCAGCGATGATGCCGGGGAAACCTGGAAGCGTTCCAGCAAGCCGGCCGAATTGTCCGATGGACGCGGCATGGCCGAGCCATGCGTGGCGGAGGTGGAAGGCGGGCGCCTGATCATGGTGGCGCGGACCGGCAGCGGCTGCAAATACGCCTCGTGGTCGGAGGATGGCGGGGACACCTGGTCGGCTCCCGAGCCGACAACGCTTGTCGCCGCCTGCGCTCCGCTGACCCTCAAGACCCTGCCGGACGGCCGTCTCATCGTGTTCTACAACCACGCAAAGCCTCTCGAAGCCGGTGCCGGTTCACATACCACCGAACCCGGGGATACCCCGGATCAGGCGACAAGACATCTGGTCGGTGCTTTCTTCCCGCGCACGCCGCTCTGCTATGCCGTCTCTTCCGACAGCGGCAGATCGTGGGGCGAACCCGTGCTGGTGGACGAGTCGGGAGTTCAACTCCAGGACCGCCAGGCGATTTACCCCTCCATCTGCTTCACCGCCGAGGGAATGCTGGTCGTCTATTCCGTCCATTATGCGGACCCGAACGGAAGTTTCGCCGGCAGCTCCCACGAATTGGTAGATTGCGGCGCCAAACGTTGCCTCCTGGAGTATCCGGAGGATTTGAAACCATGAATCAAAACACCAGAATCTGTGATCAGCCTGGACGCGATATCCCTGTGCTCGGCGAATGGGATGTGCTCGTCATGGGCGGCGGGGTAGAACCCTCGTTTGAAATCCTGCAAGGCCTGCCACTCCCCGAATAGACGTCATTTTTATTTCCATGAAAACCGAACATACAACCGAACATTATTCCAAAAATCTTCCGGTCTTGGGTCATTACGATGTGATTGTCTGCGGCGGAGGACCGAGTGGCATCCCGGCCGCGCTTGCGGCCCGACGGGCCGGCGCCAGCGTGTTGCTGATCGAGCAGACCGGACAACTCGGCGGTGTCGGAACCTCCGCCGGGGTCTCGCATCTGCTCGGTGGTCGCACGGCCGACAACCGCAGGGACTGCGTGCGGGGAATCTTCAAGGAGATCACGGAGGAACTCATCCGCCGCGGCTCCGCGGTGGATCCGAAAACCATCCCGGAAGAAAAATACACGCCTTACGGCCAGTCTACGGGACTTGCTGCCGGCGTGCCGTTCGACCCCATCGCCATGGTGGCCCTGCTCGACGAGAAGATGGCCGAAGCCGGTGTGGATGTGCTCTATTTCACGGGCCTCGTGGATGTCATCGTCAGTGAACAGGCGGTGAGCCATGTGATCGTCTTCAACAAGTCCGGCCTGCATGCCTTTGCCGCGAAGGCGGTGGTCGATGCGACTGGTGACGGTGATGTGGCCGCGCGCAGCGGTTGCGAGATGGTAAAGGGGCGCCCGGAGGACGGGCTCATGACGCCGGCGACGCTGATGTTTCATGTGGACCGGGTGGATCAGGACAAGCTCAACGCCGAGATCTACGCCAAGGATTCCCCCCGCCTGAAGGAACTCATCCAGTCGCTGCGTGAACGGGGTGAATGGCCGTATTCCTACGATATTTTCATCAGCATCCAGATGCACGAAAAGGGAACGCTCATGATCAACACCACCCGCATTTGTGATGTGGATGGCACCGACGGGCGCTCGGTTTCGCGAGGCATGATGCAGGGTCGCCGCGAAGTGACGGGACTGTTTGCGCTGATGCGGAAGTATTTCCCCGGCTTCGCCGACGCCCGCATCAAAAGCGTGGCGCCGGTGTTGGGCATCCGGGAGACACGGCGAATCGTGGGCGATTATGTTTACTCGGTCGAGGATCTCGTGGACGCCAGGGATTTCGAGGACACCATCGGATTCAGCGGCTATTGGTGGGACTTGCCGGACCCGAAAAAGCCGAGCCATCAGCCGATGCACGATAAAAAGGTGGGCATGAAGCGCCTCTACACGCCGATTCCCTACCGGGTGATGGTGCCGCGCCCGATTCGCAATGTCATTTGTCCCGGCCGTGCCATCAGCGTCGAGAGGGATGTGTTGGGGCCGCTCCGCGAGCAGGCGCCCTGCTACGCCATGGGCCACGCGGCGGGACTTGCCGCGGCGAGGGTTGCTCAAGAGGAATGCGCTTTTCGCGATGTGGACACTGCGCGTCTCAGGATTACACTCCAGGCTCAGGAGGCTCTTGTGGATTGGGATGAATAGCAGGAGACCGCCAATCGCAATGAAATCTTACCAATTAACCAAAACGAGAATTCACGCCATGAACACAACCTCCCTGAAACTGAAATCCCGCCTGCTTGGGCTGGGCCTGACACTGATGGGGGCTTCAGCCCCAATGCTAAGCGCGGCGGAACCGGCCGACAAACCGGCGGCGGACGTCGCATCGGCATTTCCCTGGCAGGTGCCCAAGCGGATCACCGAAGAGTGGGACTACCGCGGCCCGGCCGGCGTGGCCCGGGATGCCGGTGGCCGGATTCTGGTGGCGGATGAATTCAACGACCAGATCCAGGTGTTCGCTCCCGATGGCAAACCGCTCATGGCTTTCGGCGGTCCGGGCAAAGGGGATGGCCGGCTTGACCGGCCTGCGGGCATCGCCGTGGATGCCAAGGGAGACATTTATGTCGTGGACTCCGGAAGTGACCGGATCCAGAAGTTTGACTCCAAGGGAGGATTCATCGCCAAGTGGGGCGGTCCCGGCAGCGGCGACGGGCAGTTTTGCCGTCCGCAGGCGATCGCCGTGGATGCCGAGGGCAACATCTATGTCACCGACACGCTCAACTACCGGGTGCAGGTCTTGGGGCCGGACGGCCGGTTCCGCGCGAAGTGGGGCACTCAAGGCGATGGCCCCGGACAGTTCGGGTGGCCCAACGGCATTGCGGTCGACGGCCGCGGCACCGTCTGGGTGACCGACAGCCGGAACAACCGGCTCATGAGTTTCGACTCCGCCGGCAAACCGATGACGTCCATCGGCCGGGCCGAAGGGGCTGACTTGGATTGGCCGACGGGTGTGGCGGTCGACAAGAACGGGCTGGTCTATGTGGCCGACAGCCAGCATCGGCGGATCAAGATCTTCTCCCCGGAGGGTAAACTGCAGCGTGCCCTGGGGAGCGACGGCATGGAGGGAGGGCGGTTCGAGTTTCTGCACAGCCTGGCCGTGTCCCCTGCCGGCGATACGCTCTATGGCACCGACTCGACCGGCAACCGTCTTCAGGTTCTCGACGCACAGGGTGCGGACAAGGGAGCTTGGAAAGTGACGACCGAGGGCCGGTTCAACACTCCGGAGCAGATCGTGATTGATCGGAACGGCAACATTCATGTGACCGACAGGGAGCGGAGCGAGATCTCGATCCTGGATCCACGGGGACATCAGTTGGTGGCATTCGGCGAGGCGGCCGTCGCGCGCGTCCCGGGCAATTTCCGTTTCAAATACGAGGCCCCTTACGCTGTGGCGCTGGACCCGGCGGGAAACATCCATGTGGCCGAAAAGTCGCTCACGGTTTATGACAACAAGGGCCGCTACGTGAAGGAAATCACACTGAAAAACAAGGGCACGGCCAGGGGAATCATCATCGACAGCAAAGGTGCGATGATTGTTCTGGAGAAGAGTGGTCTCGTGAAGTATGCGCCGGATGGCACGCTGATCGGTGATCTGCCTCTGACCGGAGCCGAAATCAAGGAGATGAACCAGATTGGCCAGATCACCGGCGATGGGCAGGACAATATCTATGTGCTTCAAACAGGCGGCGGCGGCAATCGGGTTTTGAAATTCGACGCTGAGGGCAAGTATGTTTCCGAGTTGCAGCGGGTGGATAAAAACACCGTCTGGAAACGCTTCCAACCTGCCGGCGAGTTTTTCTACACCGTGGATCCGAGCCGCTGCGAAATCCAGAAAGTCGCCGCCGATGGCAGTTTGGTGAAGAAATGGGGGGGCAAAGGCCGAGGGGCGGGAGAGTTTGGTGATTCCATCGGCGACATCGCGGTGGCGCCGGACGGGAGCGTGTATGCGACCGACCCCGGCAATCATCGCGTCCAAGTCTTTTCGCCGGAGGGCCTCTTCCTCAAGCAGATCGGCCGCTATGCCGACTACCCCAACAACGGCGCGGACCACAGGCCGTATCGCAACCGGATCCCGGCCGCCACCTCCGAGCCGGTGATTGCCGGAGAGCGTCCGAAGTCTTATTTCAACCAAACCCCGCCCAATCAACTCTACCGCGACCGCTTCGCCTCCGACCTCGAGTTGCTGGCCAAGCTGGAACGGGGCCTCGTGGACTCCCCGGCGGCAACGGCAGAGTCCGGAGCCGACTATGTCCGGTTGATCCGGCACTGCCTGAATGTGAAGGGGTCGCCGGACACCTGTGCCGATATCGCGCGCATGCTCGACGCGGTGGGGCAGTCGCTGCAACGCGTGCGGGGCGCCCTGCCCCCGGAATCGCCGATGGCGGCGGAATTGCGCCGCCTCCAGCAAGGCGAATTGGAGCAGGCCGTGCGTTATCTCGCCGGCCGTCGGGCTTCGCTGGGGAATTGCGCGGTGTGGATCGCTGGGAAACAACTGGGAGCTGCGACCCATGCGATTGTCATACCCGACCAACCCACGCCCTCCGAGGAGCGCGCCGCCCGGGAACTTCGCAATTATCTCGAGCAAATGACCGGCCAGGATCTTCCAATCCTCCGCGACGCCGAGGCCGATCCGGCAAGCCGCTCGCTGCTGGTGGTCGGGCGAAGCAACCTGCTGCCCAAGCTCGGTGTGACGGTGGATTGGGAAAAACTGGGCCCGGACGGGATCGCCCTGAACAGTGCCGGCACGCATCTCGTGCTGGCCGGCGGCCAACGGGGGGCGCTGTATGCCGTTTACACCTTCCTGGAGGACCAACTTGGCTGCCATTGGTATACACCGGACTGCACGGTCGTTCCGGCCAGCGGTGAGCGGCGGGTGGATAAACTCGCGCTGACTTATGTGCCCACCTTCGAACTCCGCGACCAATCTTCTTTCCTGGCCATGATGAGTCCCGATTGGTCTGTCCGAAACAAATATCTCGGCGATTCGCCCATGTATAACGATGCGCGCGGCGGCACCTTCAGGTTCTTCCCCAGCATGGGCCACACCTTCTACAAGGCGGTGCCGCCGGAAAAGTATTTCAAGGAACATCCGGAGTATTTCTCGATGATCAAAGGCAAGCGACAGGCCGGCAGAAACGCCCAGCTCTGCCTCTCCAACCCGGAGGTCGAGAACATCATGGTGAATTACTTGGAGGAAAATCTCCGGTTGTATCCATGGTATAAGATCGTCTCGGTGGCGCAGGAGGACTGGGGAGGTTATTGCGAGTGCCCGCAGTGCGCGGCGGTGGATGCCGAAGAGGGCGGTCCGTCCGGCTCGATCATCCGTTTTGTCAACCGGGTGGCCGAGCGCATCGAAAAGACGCACCCCGATGTGCTGGTCCATACATTCGCCTATCAATACTCCCGCAATGTGCCGCGCCTCGCCAGGCCGCGAAGCAATGTGGCGATCCAGTTGTGCTCGATCGAGTGCAACCAAGGGCGGCCGCTTGGCGATCCCGCCGACAAGTTGAACGCGCCCTTCGCCAAGGATCTGGAGGAATGGGCGAAGGTCTCGAAGCATCTGTATATCTGGGACTATGCCGCGGATTTCATGCACCAGTGGCTCCAGCCGAACCTGTGGAGCAGCAAGCCGAATCTCGAGCTGTTCGCGGCACACAACGTGCGCGGGGTGCGCGTGCAGCAGCAATACATGACAACCCATGAGCTGCAGGAGGAACGGACTTGGCTGCTCGCCAAGTTGATCTGGAATCCCGCCGCGGACGACAAGGCGTTGCTCGATGAGTTCCTCAAGGCGTATTACGGACCGGCTGCAGGGCCGCTCGCCCGCTACTACCAGCAGTCACACGACTATGTTCAGCAAAAGAACATCACCCTCGGCAGCGGGTTCAACCGCCAGAAAAACGCCTTCCCGCTGGATGAGATCATGAAATACGAAGCCTTGTTCGCGGAGGCCACGGCCGCCGCCAAGGGCGATGCCACCATCCTCCGCCGCGTGGAGAAGGCCCGCCTGCCGGTGCTGGCAGCCCGGATCCCGCTCGAAAAAGAGATGGCCACCAAGGCCGAGCTTCTCGATTGGTATGAGCGCGTCGCCAAGCGCGAAGGCATGACCCAGTGCAAGGAGAAATCCGACGGCCCTTCTCTTGGCGCATGGTTGGCCGATCAACGGGGGAATGCGGGGAACATGCAATCGAAGGAGTCCCAAAACGAAGCGGCGGCACCATGAAGAAAACACGATGGCTCATCGCTGTTTGGAATGGTGGTTAAAGGAATCACTTTCCAAGTCAAAGAGGATCATTTCACCACGAAGGGCACGAAGAGCACGAAGGATTAAACTTGGGGATTGGTGTGCAGATTCCCTCTTTGATTCCTTCGCGCCTTTGCGCCTTTGCGCGAGTCCTTTGATTTGTCGAAGGTCAAGCTGATCGCCCAAGAAACGAGAGATTAACGAGATGGTGGTCCAGCTCCCAGCTCCAGCCCTCTGCGGTGATGCTCAAGCGTCCGAGCCGGGCGGGACATAATGGGTGTCGCCGCCGAGTTGTTTCCAGGTGCGGTAGAGCAGCACGAGGAAAATCAATCCCAGCCCCAGGAACGGAAGGTTCCACGCCGGGATCATGCGGTAGCAGAAATCCTTGCCACAGGTCGCGTCCGGGAAGACCTTGCGCATCATGTCGATGTAGCCGCCGGCCACGACGCCGCCCAGCGCGGCGGCGGCCGCCCCGCAGATCGCGTTGAACGAGCAGAACTGCCCGAAGCGTTCCCGCGGCAGGACTCGCATGGTCATGGGCAGCAAGACGGCCTGATAGATCATGGTCAGCGGCAGATTCACCGCTTGGAGGGCAATCAGGACCTTGAAATTGACCTGCGGGGTGAAGTGGGTGAAGAGCCAGATGAAATTCAACGGCGCGATGAGCAGCAGGCCGGTTTTGATCCAGAGCATCACCCTGAGCGGGTGGTGCCTGTCCGCGAACGCCCCGGCCGGATAAGCGAGGAGCATGTTGGTCACGGCCACCCCGGCGGTGATTGTTCCCAGCTGCTTGAGCGTCAGTCCGAGCGAGAGGTTGAGGAAGACATTGAAAATGGCGCAGGCCGCCGCGAGGTTCCAGAACATGTTGTGCAGGAAAAAGTAGCCGTAGATCCGGTGCTGCAGGCATTCCCGTGCATAGTTCCGCATCATCAGGAAAACATTGCTCCGCCCTTCCACCAGCTTGTCGGGGGGCGGGTACTCCCCTTCCTTCACCATGAGACACATCAGGGTGAAGCCGACAAGGTAAAGACCGGCCACGCAGAGGAAGATCAGGCGCAGATGGGTCAGGGCATACTGGTAGACAAAGTAGCTGTAGAGCGCGCCGGCACCCGCGCCGACCACCCGGAAGAGGCCGAGGAACCGGGCCATGACCTGCTGGGGCACCACGTCGTTGAAGAAGTACCAGAAGGTCGTGTTGACGAACATGTCGCTGAACCTGAAGAGTCCCATCGCCACGGCGATGACCCCCACGGTGACCGCCGCCGCGCTCCAACCGGTCGTCTGGCCGATCAGCCCGTGCATCCATCCGCCCAGTTCCGTGGAAAAAGCCATCACGCAGAGCGCGATCGAGACGAAGGGCACCGTGAAGAGCATGAACGGGATCCGCCGCCCGAAGCGTCCCCGGTGCCGGTCGCTCGCCGTGCTGATGATCGGGTTCAGCAGCACGTTGAGGATGCTCGGGATGGTCGTCATCACCAGACCCAGGATCCAGTTGGGGGCGTTGAGCTCGCGCATCCGCAGGGGGAGGATACTCGGCACCACCGTCTCCATCATCGTGAAGCAGAAATCGCCCCACAGCAGCCACGTGAAGAGCCAGGCCAGGCCCGCCGGTGAATAGACCAGGGTGCCGACGCTGAACTGTTTGGGGTGCTTCATCGCGCTTTCAGGCGCGGAGGAGGATCCGTGAGGGGAGGGAGGGAAAGGCAAAATGAAAGATCATGAAAGATGAAGGGGGAGAGTTAGGGAAGCCGTGATTTCATCGCAGCCTTCATGGGAATGAATCAGAGCTTCCTTGGGCAATCAATAATCTGAAGTCGAGAGTCGAGAGTCGAGAACCAAGCCGCTGGGAAGGGGCGCGGAAGACGACGACACAGTCGTAGCCCCAACGGGGCGGCACCGCTTGCCGGGAGGCAAGTGCCGTCAATCGAGAAGCCTGATGCCAGCAATCAACAATCTGAAGTCGAGAGTCGAGAGTCGAGAGTCGAGAGTCGAGAGTCGAGGGCTTGGAAGGAGCCGACCAAAAAGACCTGGAATCTGGAGTTTTCCACCTATCTTACTTGATTCATCCCTTTGTGTCCTTCGTGTCCTTTGTGTCCTTCGTGGTTTAAAAAAATGCAACCTTCCGCCCAACAACCTTCACTTCCCGGTATGGCTTGATCATTTCGGCAGAACCCGAGCAGACTCTTCCGGCTACCAGCACCATGATTCCGAACAACAGCACCATCCTCTTCCAAGGCGATTCCATCACGGATTGCGACCGCAGTCGCGATGCCGCCGGCATTGCCAATGATCGCGCCGGACTCGCGCAGGGATACGCCGGGATTGCGGCCTTCGAACTCCTGGAGACAAGGCCTGCCGATGGCCTTCGCATTTTCAATCGAGGTATCAGCGGCAATCGCATCGTGGACCTCGATGTCCGGATCAAGAACGACATCATTCATCTCAAGCCCGATGTGCTCAGCATCCTCATCGGCGTCAATGACACCTGGCACGGCAAGGGCAGCGACAACGGCGTGTCGGTTCCGAAGTATGAGCGTGTCTATCGTGCCTTGCTCGACGAGGTGCGAGAGGCACTGCCATCAGTGAAGTTCGTGCTCTGCGAACCGTTCGTCTTGCGCTGCGGCGTGGTCCGCGACGATTGGGTCGGGGAGATCGATCAGCGCCGAGCGGTGGTTGCAAAACTTGCCAAGGAATTCGGCGCGGTGCTGGTGCCTTTCCAGTCGATGTTCGACGAGGCTGTGAAGCAGGCACCACCGGAGCACTGGGCCGCCGACGGCGTGCATCCCTCCTACGAAGGGCACCGGTTGATGGCCAAGTGCTGGCTCGAAAAAACCGCGGGGGTTTAACCCGAACATCATGAAAAATCCACCGGTCGTCTGGTCATTCGGTCAACCCTGGCTGCCTCAAGCCGAACCCGCCTTCGCGCCGGGGCAGGTGGCCGTCGGCCTCGCGGGGAATGAACTCCTCATCCGCGCGGAGTTGATCGACGCGCACCCGATCCAGGATGTCTTCCCCTTGAACTATCCGGCCTTTATGCAGTGCGATGCGTTCGAGATTTTCCTCGGGCCTGCCGAAGAGAAGGCCTACTACGAACTCCATGTGACCCCCTCCAACAGCGTCCTCCAGCTTTACTTCGACGGCACCGGGACCGAAAAATCCCTTGAGGAACGCTCGGTCGCCGCGCCGATTTTCACCAGTGACACCGCGCTCACGCCCGGGGGGTGGAGGGTCGAGGCGAGAGTTCCGCTCCAGGGGCTCTTCCCGGGGGAACATCCCGAGTGGTTGCTCTCCTTCGGCCGCTACGACTACACGCCGGGAGCGGCCCAGCCCGTGATTTCAACGACCTCTCCTCATGCCGTCTGCAGCTTCCACCGCAAGCATGAGTGGCGCAGGGTGCGGTTGGCAGATCTGCAACAAAGCAACCGGGCATAACCAAGAGACCTCCAAAAAACAGACTCCCTGCTTTTTCCGGTGGGTGAGGACGAGAGAAGGACTATCAAGGCGGAAGGCTGCATTTTTAACCACGAAGGACACGAAGGACACGAAGCACACGAAGGGATGGAAGAAGGAATTGTTTCCGGGGGATTTTCAAACCACCGAGTGGACAGCCGAGAAACCGAAGAGGACCGCAACAGATGAGATGGCAGAAATCTGCTGTTGGCTGGCATGGAGGAAGTTTCGACATGTCGGAACTTGAGTGTGATTGACAGTGTGCTCATCTCTGCAAGCTAGCTTGCAAGAGTGAGCCCACAGGCA